>JBEAXB010000046.1:0-6359 GCA_041160045.1 Actinomycetota bacterium | reverse complement strand
AGTGCTGTTCCGCGGGTGCTGCTCATCAACATTGATCGGAAACCGATGAGTCCGCGCGATGGTGCTTCAAAGGAAACAATCGTTCGGCCCGGATCTCCCTGGCGCAAGTCGGTCACGCGTCCCTTACGAGGAGCAAGTGCCTGAGTGATGGTTCCAACATGTTCGTCAGGAACGTCACAGGTGCCGGCTTCAAGTGGTTCGTTGCGCTTGCCATTGATTTCCTTGGTGATTACCTCGGGACGACCAACCTGAAGTTCAAAGCCTTCACGGCGCATATTCTCGATAAGAACTGCCAACTGCAACTCGCCACGACCCGCAACACTTGTTACGTCGGGAGAATCGGTTTCGGCAATCTTGATCGACACATTTCCGAGAATCTCTTTTTGCAGACGATCACGAAGATGACGACTCGTCACGAACTTTCCTTCACGACCTGCATAAGGAGAGGTGTTGACGCCGAACGCCATGCGAATAACTGGTTCGTCAACTTCGAGGCGAGGGAGCGGTGTTGTGACGTCGAGCGCAGAGATTGTGTCTCCTACTTCGACTTCTGAGATACCGGCAAGAACAAAAAGGTCTCCTGCTGAGATGGAATCCACTTCGGTACGACCAATTCCGTCGAACACGCTGAGTTGAGCGATACGACGCTTCAACGGATTGCCATCTGTGTCTTTGCCCCAGAGTGCGACGGTGTCGCCCTTCTTCATGACTCCGCTGTGCACGCGCCCAATGGCGAGGCGACCGAGATAATCAGACGCGTCGAGGTTCGTGACAAGAGCTGTCAATGGTGCTGTTGGGTCTCCGGTTGGAGCTGGAACGGTGCTGATAATGGTGTCGAGCAAGCACGAGAGGTCTGCGTCGGCGGCTGGCATACCGATACCGATCATCGCGCGACCCTCGCGGGCTACAGCTGAGATGACGGGGAAATTGAGTTGGTCATCCGAACTAGCGAGGTCGAGGAACAACTGTTCCACTTCTTCAAGAACTTCGTCTGGGCGAGCGTCGCCGCGGTCGACTTTGTTGATGACGAGAATAACGGGCAACCCGAGACCGAGAGCCTTTGACAAGACGTAACGGGTTTGAGGCAATGGGCCTTCTGCAGCATCGACGAGGAGGACGATTCCGTCGACCAAAGCCAATGCTCGCTCCACTTCGCCACCGAAGTCAGCGTGACCTGGGGTGTCCACGAGGTTGATCAGCATCCCGTTGTAGGTGATTCGGGCTGCTTTGGCCAAAATCGTGATGCCGCGCTCGCGTTCCTGGTCGTCTGAGTCCATCACGCGATCAACAATCGCTTGATGGGACGCAAAAGCACCTGTAGAGCGCAACAGCGTGTCTACAAGTGTGGTTTTGCCGTGATCGACATGGGCCACTAGGGCAACGTTACGTAGGGAGTTAGTCATGGGGGTATTTCTTTTTCAGTTCGGCAATTCGAACTAGTCGAGGTCGTCTTCGGATTCTTCGTCTTCTTCGTCGAAGCGCACGCCATAGCGTTCAGCTATAGCCGCGTATTCATCGTCTTCCGACGAATCCACGCGTGGCGAGTCTCCTAAGCCAAGGTCTGCGGCACTAGGCCCAGCCTGTTTTAATTTCCGAGCTTCTTCAAACCGGCGATGTCGACCCTTTTTCACGGTCGGTCTCCGAACAGTGTGTGGCACTAGTGCCGTATGGACAGGTCTGTAAATTGTACAGGAATGTGAGACAGAAAGGCGGTTAATGCCTCACGGATTAGGAACATCGACCAATTTCAGCCCAGATCCCTGAGTTCCGGTGAAAGTAAGTGCCTTTCGGCCAGCGACAAGATCTTCGATGTCGTTGCCGACAATCTCTGCTCGCCACCCCTGACCCATCCGTGCATCAGGGGTACGGCTCAGCAAATCAACGATGTCTTTGCGAGTTCCGAGCAGTCCGGCATCTAGTTCACTCTGTCGCGCCAACTCTGTGACCCAGGCTGAAACCAGGGTGATGGCGGGACGCATTGATTTTTCCAGGTCATCGGTATCGCTCGCAGGGAAATACAGATCGCCCTCTGAAGACTCGGCAACACCGCGACTAATGGCCTCGAGCAGTTCTCGCCCTTGCGAGCCGGATGCGTGACGGTTGTCGACTCCCCTGCTTTGCAGCAGATCGTCTGACGTACGGGGCGCGCGTTGTGCAACACCCAAAATGGCGATGTCAGAAAGCACATGACGAGGTGGAAGATCGAGATCCATCGCACGTTCTTCTCTCCATTGCGCCACAGCGCGAGCAACGAAACGAGATCGTCCTTTCAATGTGCGCACATCTTTGACCCTCAGCCACGCATCTTCTGGTGGGTTTGGTCCGGTGGGACGAGTTCTCAATTCTTCGCATGCGGCTTGCGCCCACGACATACGTCCGCGTGATTCCAGCTCGGCAAAAATATATGCGGACAGTTCAGCGAGATAGGCAACATCTGATGCTGCGTATGTCAACTGATCATTCGTTAATGGACGACGTAACCAATCGGTGAGGCGATCTCCCTTTGGCACGACGACTTTGAGGATGCCTTGCAAGAGCGATGCAAGTGACGGCTGGGAATATCCGAGGAAACCTGCGCACAACTGTGTGTCAAGCATCTTTCCTGGAATGCATCCGAGGCTTTGTGCCATGACGTCAAGGTCTTGTTGCGCTGCGTGCAGCACACACATTGATTCGGTGTCGAACAATGGACGCAGGAGCCGAGCATCTGCCGATACTGGGTCGATGATGGCAATGCGATCGCCAGAAGCGATTTGAATTAACGCAAGCTGAGGGAAATATGTCTTTTCCCGATGGAACTCAGTATCGAGGTAATAGACCGGATGTTGCATGGCATGGGAAACGAATTCCTCGAGGGCGTCATCGTTGCCGATCCATTCGAAGGTGATTTCAGGACGGAGTGTCACCTTCGGCCACCTCATGTCCTTCGATGATCCATCCTCCGGTGCCTCCGGCAATATTGACAAACGTTGTTTCGCTGAGTTGTTCGATATTCGAAAGATGCTCGCATGCGCGCATGCTGCGTCCACCTGCCTGACAGATCAAGTACACCTTTCCACCTAAAGCGAATTCGTTCTCACGGCCGACCAGTTGTGATAACGGAACATTGATCGCTCCGGGAACATGGCCCGAAATGTATTCGTCGTACTCACGAACATCAATTACGACCGGGTCTGGATGCGCAGCAAGATCTGCTACTGAAATTTCAAGAATGGACATTTACTAGATGGTAGTGGGGTCTTCGCCAGCCACAAGGTCTGCGAGTGTGTTGACATTGCGCACAGCGACTGCCGGTACAGGCACTTCAGCGACATCGAGAAGCACCGCGGCGCGATGTACAGCTCTCTCGTTTCGTTTCCACACGGTTTGCAAAGTCGCGAAACATTCGGATTTCGACCATGCGGCACAGAGCCAATTCAGTCGATCTGTGCGACCGACAGTTGCCTGTGCGTCTTCGAGACCTCGGACCAAGCTCTGAATGACGGCACTCGTCATGAATGGCATGTCACAGGACAGCACCACAACAGAATCATGATCGGAGTGCTTCATGGCAGTGATGATTCCTCCGAGAGGTCCCTCGCCAGGAAATAAATCCTTCTTCCAGTCCCCCGTGAGCGATTTGGACTTGGCTTGCGTGCCGCCGATGATGAGGATTTGAGATGCGCCAGCTTCCTGTGCGGCACCAGTAACCCGATTAGCCATGGCAATGCCATCGACTTCAAAAGTGGCTTTATCAGTACCCATGCGCGAGCTATCACCGCCAATGAGGACAGCAACCGTGAACTGGGGGCCAGACATAAAGACAACGCTACGGGCAATCGGGCATCTATGGTGGCGCCATGAGCGTTATCTGGTCCACCCTTACTGTCGACACCGTCAAGAACGCAGCCCTCGGGCTCTCTGCTGCCTCATTGGTCATTGGCTTGATCATGATGAAGGTGGTCTCGTCAATTGTCGGCAAGATCGTTTCGCTAGTGATCTTCCTCGCTATTGCGCTAGCGGGCTACTCCCAGCGAGCCGCTGTGATTGATTGTGCGAATGCAGTCAAGAGTCAAGCCACTGCAACTGCCTCTGTCGAAACGACATGTACCTTTTTTGGTCAGGACATCACCGTGAAGGTTCCTCAGCCTTCAAAGTGAGGGTGAATCAATTCCTCGACGCATTCCTTCGGATGGCTCATCGGGGCTGAATGGCCTGCCTCAGGAATGCAGGCCAATGTTGAATTGACAAGATTGTCAGTCAGCCAGCGGGCACCCTTTTGATGGTGTTCCAGTCCCTTCGAGCCGTAACCGCACACCACCTTGCATGTGATGTTGTTTGCTTGCCATGGGGGCTGCAGACGCAGTGCTCCCAATTCTCCGACCAAAGCTGGTCCTTCACGTCGTCGTTCGTCCTTCGTGCGCTCAGGTAAGGCATCCCAACGTTTCTGGCCAATCAAGCGAATCATGAAACTCTCCGCCGCCGATGCCTCTCCCGCGGCAATGCCAATTGCTCCTGCGGTCGTGCCCGGCCACCATGGCATCCATGACAGCGGAGTCTCAAAGGTGCTGACACCAGCAATTTGACTCCCCAGTCGTTCAGCCGCGGCGAGGGCGACATTTCCGCCGTAACTATGCCCAAACAACACTGCGGGGCGACCACCGAGCAGGGATGCGAGGTCATCGACTTGATCGGCAATGGTGTACGGACCTGCGCAGTGAGCAGATTTACCGTATCCACGCCTGTCATATCGAAGTGTCGAATAATCGAGGCTCATATGGCGGGCCATCTTGAGCATTCCGGCACTTCGATCGAGCGAGCCGTGAATCAGTACAACGAGTGGTGCTTCCGCGCGACCAGAAAACTCTGAAAAAAGCCCATCAGGTGCAGGTGAATGATGGGGAGACGCAACCACGACCGTATTATTTCACACTATATGGAACTTATTCTTGTGCGTCATGGACTTCCGGTGAGAAGAGAAAATACTGACGGACCGGCTGATCCTGATCTGGCACCTGATGGTCATGCCCAAGCGCAATTGTTTGCGCAGTACATGATGAATCACGACAAGGTTGACGCGATTTACACAAGCCCGTTGCGTCGTGCCGTACAGACCGCATCGCCCTTGGCTGCAATGACAGGTCTGACCCCAACCGTGGTTCCTGGAATCGCTGAGTGGGATCAACACTCGAATGAATACATTCCGATTGAAGAGTTGAAGAAGGCAAATGATCCGCGCTGGAAGGAGATGGCTCAAGGCGGTTGGCAGTCAGAAGAAGTGCCCGAGGAATTTCATGCTCGCGTGTACTCGTCGCTCGAAAAAATTATCGATGACCACAAGGGCGAATGTGTTGTTGTGACATGTCACGGTGGAGTCATCAATGATTATTTGGCTCATGTGCTCGGTCTGAGTAACTCTCAATTCTTTTATCCGAATTACACATCGATTCATCGCATCGCAGCATCCTCATCTGGGCACCGCAGCATTCTTTCAGTGAATGAAACATCGCATCTTCGAGGTTCGGGTCTTCCAGTGGGTCTGTTCAATGCTTGATCAATCGCTGTCGTCGCTCATGCAGTGGCTGGATAGTTGCCCGACGCCGTTCCACGTTGTTGATTACTCGAGTCAACTCTTGAAGCGTTCTTCGTTTTCGCCAACTGAGACCTTGGCTGCTGAATTACCCAATGCCGGATTCATGGCCATCGACGGTGGTCTCATCGCCTGGCGTCTTGGCTCTGCGAAATCAGATCTCCGCATCATTGGTGCGCACACTGACTCCCCCAACTTGCGTGTACTTTCGCAACCAGACATCGTTCAGCAAGGTTGGGCGCAGTTAGCCATCGAAATTTATGGCGGTGTTCTTCTCAATTCGTGGCTCGATCGTGACCTCGGAATTGCCGGGCGAGTCATTGGTTCTGACGGACAATCGGTTTTGTTCAATGTTGCTGCGCCGCTCGCACGAGTTCCGCAGTTGGCGATTCATCTCGACAGAGACGTTAATGATCGCGGCGTAGTGCTCGACAAGCATCAACATCTTTCTCCTGTGTGGGGGCTCGGCAGTCATCATTTCGCGCAGTGGCTCACTGAAGTATCGGGAGTCGCTTCGATTGCTGCTTTTGATGCTCACTTGTTCGACATCACTCCGGCAGCAGTTTTGGGTGTTGATAACTCCCTGCTCGCGAGCGCCCGTCTCGATAATCAATTGTCTTGCTGGGCCGCAATCAATGCACTCATTTCGACCGAACAGGCAGACCACACCACGATTGTCGTGTTGAATGACCACGAAGAAGTGGGTTCAGAAAGCACAACGGGCGCGGCGGGTCCTCTGCTGGCAAGCGTGATCAGTCGCATCAATGACCAGCACGGAGTATCTGGTGGA
>JBEAXB010000248.1:655-3295 GCA_041160045.1 Actinomycetota bacterium | reverse complement strand
AGTGTGCACAGCGTGTCCGGTCTTGATTGATTGTCGTGATTTCGCACGTCGCAATCGTGAATATGGTTTCTGGGGCGGCGAATCCGAAGAAGAGCGCCATGCCGCTGGCTATCGCCTGATCGCGCCCATCGGTGTGCGCGCCCGCAATATTTCCTGAATCAGTTCTTCTGCAGTACGACTGCAGTCCAACCGTCGAGCATTTCCCTGTCGATTTCTCGACAATGTGAGTAGTAACTCAACACCTCGCCCACCTGTTCGGTACGCATGCCGCTCAGCACGATGAGTCCCCCGTCATTCACGGTGGTCTGAATCGAAGATGCCTCCGCTTTCAGTACCGGAGCCAAGATGTTTGCCAACAAAGCATCTGTGTGCATTGCCTGCCAACCGTCAGTCCATGACACATTTGTGACGCCATTGAGTTCTGCGTTGGCTGCGACTGCTCCCCTTGCGCTTTCGGCGATGTCATACACCGAACCACTGCAGTTCTTCACACATGAAAGTGCGATGGCAAGAACTCCTGATCCGCATCCGACGTCGATGACGTGTGATTGGGAAGGGATGTGGACAAGCGCAAGACGCAGAGCGAGAACAGTGGTCGGATGATTTCCGAGGCCAAACGTGTCGAGGGGTTCAATGAAGATGGGTCTTGAGTTGCTCGGCGCTGGCACCCAGGCTGGCACGAGTGCAACAGAGTCGTTAACCCATGTCGCTATTGCATGTTCGCGCCAGGTGTCGGCAACGCTGCGTGGCACACCCACGATGTTTGTCGTGACATCTGGAAATGCAATCAGCACGGCATTGATTGCTGTTGTTGGGTCTTCGCCCATGCTGGTGCGAAGAGTCACGAGTGTTGCGTCAATCTCTCGTTCTTCGATGGCAACGACTCCCATGGTCCACAACACATCAGCGAGCAGTTCGCTCTGCTCGGGAGATGTCGTGAAATCAACCATCACCCATTCGGGTTCTTGGTCGTCAATCAAGGCGGCGAAGTTGCTTCTTGAAGCGGTCGCCCTTGTGGACGTATGCGGCAACGGCGAGCTCGATGTCGGCCAAGCGGGCTCGGCCTTCCTTGATGACTGCAGGAGCACCCACTGCCAATGCGCCGGGAGGAACCACCATGTTGTTCAGAACAACGGCATTGGCAGCAACGATTGCGCCCGAACCGACTACTGCGTTATGAAGGACAACGGCCCCCGATGAGACCTGACCAAAGTTTTCGATGATGCATCCCTCGAGGTGAGCGACATGTCCGATGACGCAATCGTCTCCAACGGTGGTGTGGTTCATCGGAGTTGTGTGGACAACGGTGCCATCTTGAATGCTGGTACGGGCTCCGATGACAATTGCACCATCGTCACCTCGCAGAACTGCTCCGGCCCAAATGGAGCTATTTGCACCGATTGTGACTGAACCAATGATGACTGCGTCAGGGTGCACATAGGCCGTGGGGTCAATAAGGGGGATCTGATCGCCGAGCGCGTAAATAGCCATGCCACAAAGTAGCAAGCGAGAGTGCGCTTTCTGATGGTCGCGCACTTTTACGAGATATCGTCTAAGCCTTATGTCACGCCGTATTGAGATCGAACTAACCAGCAAGCGCCCGGACGGCACATGGACATGGCGCGCAGCCGGTGCACGTGAGCCTCGTGGCGAGGTTGCCGACTCTGTTGTTCCCGCTGGTTTGTCGGTCAGCGATGTTGTGCGTGCCGATGTCGAAACAGATCTCGATGGCACTCGCGTGTTGTCGATTACTGCACCAAAGGCCAAAGCAGAGCGTGCTGGTTTCCTTGAGTTCCTTCCATCCGAGCGTGCTTTCGAACCTGTGACGCAGCAGCTCAGCAAAAAGGGCCCACGCGATGGTGACAAGCGCAAGGGCCCACGTCGTGACCGTCCAGACGGCGATCGCCCACGTGGTGAGCGCAAGGACGGAGACAAGTCTCGCGGAGAGCGCAAAGACGGAGACCGTCCTCGTCGTCAGTTCTTTGACGCACCACCAGAGTTGCCACAGCGTCCGAAGGCCAAGCGCATTCGTCCATTGCGTGTCAATGTCGATGCAGTTCTCGCTGAATTGCCAGAAGCACAGCGCACCATTGCTGAAAAAGTTCTGAGCGGTGGCGTTCCTGCAGTTCGTGCTGCAGTTGAAGAGCAGAACCGCATTGCAGTTGCAGCCGGTCGCGAGAAGATTCCAGCTGATGGTCTCATCCAAATCGCAGAACAACTTCTCCCTCGCCTTCGCGTCGCCGAATGGCGTGACAAGGCGATCTCGGCTGAATCAATTATTCAAGACATCGACCTTCGTGACTTGCGTTCAATCGTTGTCACTGCTGATCAGCTTGTAGCCATCGACGAAGCAACTCGTGCGCTTGTTGCAAAGATGAAGCAGGCATTGGTCGTTCGTCAAGAAGAAGAAACAAAGAACTGGCTTGAAGATGTTGCAGCAGCGACAAAGGTGGGTCGCGTTGTGCGTGCCCTTCGTCTGTCGTCGCAGCCTCCCAAAGCGGGCGTTCCCTTCCCTCCGGCTCTTGCAACACAGATTGTCGATGCAACCGTTGCGGGCCTTTTGCCCGACGCACCTGCAGAACGCTGGATTGCATTGCTCGAAGCCGCCGCTTTCTCCCCTGTTCACGGCAAGGTGTTGCC
>JBEAXB010000248.1:0-647 GCA_041160045.1 Actinomycetota bacterium | reverse complement strand
CCCCTGTTCACGGCAAGGTGTTGCCACCGGCAATTCCAGCAGTTGTTTCTGACGAACTGATGAAGACCATTATTCGTTTGGCGCCGCTCATGCCTCAGCTTGCGTTGTTGTTTGGTGTGGTGGCCGACCCGAAGGCTCGTCCTCCTCGTCCATTGCAGCAGCCACGTGGAGACAAGGGTCCTCACAAGCGCGCCGGCGACATCAATAAATCAGCCGACGCAAAGCCAACCGACGGCAAGCCAGGTGGTCGCGGACCAAAGCGTGACGCTCCTGGTGCAAAGCCTGCAAAGACGAAAGCACCAGTTGCTGATACTCCTGCAGCAGACGCTGCCGTGGTCGACGCCGCGCCAGCCGAGACACCCGTTGTGGAAGTCGCTGTCGTTGAAGTAGCAGTTGTCGAAACCGCTACAGAAACAGTCGTTGAGGCAGTTGTCGAATCTGTTGTCGTTGAAGCAACTCCAGAAACAGTTGTCGACGCTCCAGCAGCGGAATAAACACCAACTTCACTGCCGTCTGACTCCACCACTACGGTGGGCGCATGGCAAACATGGTGACATACGAACTGCGCGGACAAGTTGCAGTAATTACTCTCAATCGTCCTGATGCGCGAAATGCCGTCAACGATGAATTGGCTCAGGATTTTGAAG
>JBEAXB010000247.1:0-4722 GCA_041160045.1 Actinomycetota bacterium | reverse complement strand
CCAAAGACAGTCGATCTATGGACGGGTTGCTACACCCCGCGAGAACTCAGACTCATGCTGCGAGACGCGAACTTTGCAGTGAAGAACATCTTCAGTGTCGAGCCAGGCAAGTACGCCCCAAACCCGCCAACAGTCGAGTCTGCGGAGTATCTGGTGGTAGCGTTTACCCCACTTCCCAACGGGAAGTAATTCGCTTCGGCGGGTTTCACCGATACCTCTATTTATCCATCTCGAAAGAACAATTCCTTGTCCGATACCACTCTCTCTTCCGCTCCTATGGGCTCCTTCGACGCGGAAGGCAATTACACCCCCCGTCAGATCACCGAACGTGATCTTCCAACAAGTTTCGCTGATGCCATTGAAGGCACGATGGTGGAATTGAAGGACGGACAACTCGTCACAGGAACAGTTGTCAAAATCGACCGCGACGGTGTGTTGCTTGAATTCGGTTACAAGACAGAGGGCGTTATCCCAACACGCGAATTGGCAATCAAGAACGATGTCAATCCACACGACATCGTTGCTCTTGGTGAGCGCATCGAGGCACTGATCCTCACGCTTGAAGACAAAGAGGGACGTCTCGTTCTTTCGAAGAAGCGCGCTCAGTACGAAAAGGCTTGGGCCGACATCGAGAAGAAGAAGGAAGAAGACGGCGTTGTTCACGGAACCGTCATCGAAGTTGTCAAGGGTGGACTCATTGTCGACATCGGACTTCGCGGATTCCTTCCTGCATCACTTGTCGAATTGCGCCGCGTTCGTGACCTTGCCCCGTACATGGGCCAGACCATCGACGCAAAGATCATCGAACTCGACCGCAACCGCAACAACGTCGTGTTGTCGCGTCGCGGATTCCTCGAAGAGAACCAAAAAGAGACTCGCGACGATTTCCTTACCAATCTCAAGCCTGGCGAAATTCGCCAAGGAAAGATTTCGTCTGTTGTCGCTTTCGGCGCCTTCGTCGATCTCGGTGGCATGGATGGTCTCATCCACGTTTCGGAATTGTCTTGGAAGCATGTTGAGCACCCATCGCAAGTTGTTGCAATCGGTGACCCAGTTACTGTTCAAGTTCTCGAAGTCGATTTCAGCCGCGAGCGCATCAGCCTTTCACTCAAGGCAACACAGCAGGACCCATGGCAGGAATTTGCCGGAAGTCACGAAGTTGGCCAACTCGTGTACGGCCGAATCACCAAGCTTGTTCCTTTCGGTGCATTCGTTCAAGTGGGCGACGGAATCGAAGGCCTTGTGCACATTTCAGAAATGTCTGCGCACCACGTCGAATCAGCCGAACAAGTCGTTACACCAGGCGAAGAGTTGTGGGTCAAGATCATCGATCTCGACCTTGCCCGTCGTCGTATCTCGATCTCGATCAAGCAAGCAGCCGAGGGCGGCGAGCTTGCAGCCGAGTACCAAGGTCAGTTCGAAGTTGACGAAAACGGAAACTGGGTCGGTGGCGATGACACCGAGCGTGAAGCTGCTTGGGCCGAGTACTACAAGGAATACGGCCAGCCAGGCGAAGAAGGTGCACCAGCAGTCGAGGCAGAAACTTCTGTCGAAGAACCTGCAGTTGCTCCCGAAGCTGACCAAGCCTAAATCTGACCTCGCGGCATGATTCTTCTCGGTCTGACCGGCGGAATTGGCTCAGGTAAGTCAACTGTTTCTGCGTTGCTTGCAGCGCGTGGAGCAATCATCATCGACGCCGATGCGATTGCCCGCGAACTGCAAGCTCCCGGAACTCCACTCGTCATTGCTCTGAAGGATCGCTTCGGGGATTCGATTGTCGACGAGAACATCGCCCTGATTCGGCCTGCACTCGCAGCCATTGTGTTTGCTGATCCCGAAGCATTGAAGGATCTGAACAAGATGGTTCATCCGGCGATTGCCAAGGAGATGGATCGGCGCCTTCAGGACCAGCGCGACACCAACAATGTCGTTGTTTTAGATATCCCATTGCTGGCTGAGAATCCTCGAAAAGGTCTGAGTGGAGTTGTGGTTGTCGACATTCCGACCGAGTTAGCAGTCGAGCGCCTGGTCGAATTCCGGTCCATGACTCACGAAGATGCCTCAGCCCGTATTGCACAGCAAGCATCTCGGGAAGATCGCGTCGCTATTGCTGACAAGGTGATCGACAACTCCGGCGGCATGGAATCCTTGAGCGATCAGGTGGAAGATGTGTGGCAATGGGCACTGACCCTTCCGCCTGCTGCGCCCGAGGCTGGGGAACGTTCACCGAGCACCTGACAGGCGGGCTAAGTACCATGAGTACGTGCCACAGTTCGAGGTCGTTTCCTCTTTTCAACCAGCAGGCGATCAACCAAAGGCGATTGCTGGTCTATCCGAGGGCCTGAACGAGGGCGACCGGTTTCAGACCCTGCTCGGCATCACTGGCTCTGGAAAATCAGCCACGGTTGCATGGACAATTGCTGCCACACAACGACCAACTTTGATTCTCGCGCCAAACAAAAGTTTGGCTGCACAACTTGCCCAAGAGATGCGCGATTTCTTCCCGAAGAATCGCGTTGACTATTACCAGCCTGAGGCGTACATCCCATCGAGCGACACCTTCATTGAGAAGGACTCTTCCATCAACGAAGAGATCGACAGACTGCGACATTCAACAACGGCTGCACTTCTCACACGTCGCGACACGATCGTGGTAGCCAGTGTGTCGTGCATCTACGGAATGGGAGACCCCGAAGAATACCGAGGTCAGTTGCTCGAATTGCATGTGGGTGTCGACTACGACCAGCGCAGCATTCTTCGACAATTGGTGGATTTGCAATACGGGCGCAACGACATGACTCTTGGGCGCGGCAATTTCAGAGTGCGGGGAGACACTGTTGAAATTCACCCCGCATACGAGGAGTCTGTTGCCCGTATCGAGATGTTCGGCGACACTGTTGACCGCATCACCATGATTGATCCGTTAACAGGGGAGACCTTGTCCGAACCAACAGAGCTCGTTGTATTCCCCGCCACTCACTATGTCGCCGGTGACGAACGAATGCGTCGGGCGATTGTCGGAATCGAGAAAGAGTTGCAAGAGCAACTTGCAATGTTCGAATCACAAGGCAAATTGCTCGAGGCTCAGCGTTTGCGCATGCGAACTTCATACGACCTCGAGATGATGCAAGAGATGGGTTATTGCAATGGCATCGAGAACTATTCGATGCACATTGATGGCCGTGAATCCGGTCAACCACCGTTTACGCTGCTCGATTATTTCCCTAAGGACTACCTGCTCATCATCGATGAAAGCCACGTTGCAATCCCTCAGCTTCACGCTCAATATGCAGGTGACCGCAGCCGCAAAAATACGCTTGTGGAACACGGATTTCGATTGCCGAGTGCTCGCGATAACAGGCCACTACGTTTCGAAGAGACAATGGAACGCATCAATCAATGCATCTTCATGTCCGCAACTCCTGCGCCCTTCGAGATCAGTCAGAGTGCCCGAGTGGTGCACCAAAT
Organism: Actinomycetota bacterium; assembly: GCA_041160045.1. Classification (GTDB taxonomy): domain Bacteria; phylum Actinomycetota; class Acidimicrobiia; order Acidimicrobiales; family Ilumatobacteraceae; genus UBA2093. The sequence continues at coordinate 1,254 of JBEAXB010000247.1, read as the reverse complement.
CGTGCGCCCGACGGGTCTTGTCGACCCCGAGGTCATTGTTCGCCCAACTAAAGGACAGATCGACGACCTGATCGAGATGGTGAAAGGTCGGATCGAGATCGGCGACCGAATTCTTGTGACAACTCTCACGAAGAAGATGTCTGAAGACCTCACCGAGTATTTACTCGAGCAGGGCTTGCGTGTTCGATATCTCCACTCGAACATCGACACAATGCAGCGAATCGAGATTCTTCGTTCACTTCGACTCGGAGAATTCGATGTTCTCATCGGTATTAACCTTTTGCGCGAAGGTCTCGACCTTCCTGAAGTGTCGCTTGTGGCGATCCTTGATGCGGACAAAGAGGGCTTCCTTCGCAGTGAGACAGCCCTGATTCAGATGATTGGTCGTGCCGCTCGAAATGTCGCTGGCCAAGTAATCATGTATGCCGACCGCATCACACCATCGATGGAAAAGGCAATCGGGGAAACAAGGCGTCGACGCGAGACTCAGATTGCCTACAACCTTGAGCACGGAATCGATCCACAGACAATTCGCAAGGCCGTGGGCGACATTTTGTCGTTCCTGAACGGCTTTGGAGATGATTCATCCAACATCCCGGGCAAGGGCGGCCGCAAACAGCGCGAGCGCGACAAGGTCAAGCACGAGATGAAATCTCTTCCCCAGAAGGAACTCGGAATGCTGATTCAGACCCTCGAGGAAGAAATGCACGAGGCTGCAACAGACCTCAAGTTCGAATATGCAGCTCGATTACGTGATGAGATTAATGACCTTCGTCGCGAGCTTCGTGACGCCCGCTAACTGATAGGTATCCTCGTACTGTGGCTGAGAAAATTATTGTTCGCGGAGCTCGCGAGCACAACCTTAAAAACGTCAGCATCGAATTGCCTCGTGACAAATTGATCGTCTTTACCGGCTTGTCCGGCAGTGGCAAGAGTTCGCTCGCCTTCGACACGATCTACGCTGAGGGTCAGCGCCGGTACGTGGAGAGCTTGTCGGCTTATGCCCGTCAATTCCTTGGCCAAATGGACAAGCCCGACGTCGACATGATTGAAGGCTTGTCGCCAGCCATCTCAATCGATCAAAAATCGGCCTCACGCAATCCTCGCTCCACAGTCGGCACGATCACGGAAATCTACGACTACTTGCGCTTGTTGTACGCCCGCATCGGTGTGCAGCACTGTCCGAACGACGGAACCAAGTTGCAGCGTCAGACACCACAGCAAATTGTCGACCGCATCATGACGCTTCCAGAG
>JBEAXB010000246.1:0-2920 GCA_041160045.1 Actinomycetota bacterium | reverse complement strand
TGAGTAGGAGCAGTGTTGAAGTTCTGAAACGATTCCTCGGGTGCTCCATCAATGTCCATCGACAAATGGGCGGCAGTCACAGCATCGGATAGCTCTGCCACCACATCAGCAGTGCTGAACGACCCCACAAAGCGTCCACACATAATCGATTACCGAGAAGGGCGCCACCACGCCAGTTGCAACCACCACATTGTGGCTGCGATTGCAACAGCAGACACAACCAATGTCACCACGGTCGCGCCCCACAAAGACAGGTACAGCGCAATCAGAAGCACCACGACACGATATTGAACCTTCTCGCAATCGACGTGATTGCCTCGCCCCCGACAGCCCACAACACAAGAAGCAGCGACACCACGAGAAGTGTCCAACTCATGCTGATCAAGGAATCCGTCAGTACAGACAGGATTGATCTTGTCGCTTCGGCTGCATCGGCATCGGTCACCAGTTCGGGCACTGCAGCCACCGCCCTGTTGATCCCGGCCAGACCGAGCGCAAATGCCACCATCGAAGCGACGGACAAATTGCGTAAACCACGCCGCTTATTGGATGCAGACAAAACCACTAACACGCTGAGCAACACCGTGAGACCCACAAGCACTTTCAGAGCGCCGTTAAAAATTCGCAATGCACGCTGTGCGTTGGCGACAGTGCTGTCCGCTTCTGCAACCGCAGCACTTTCGTACAACACGACTTGACCAAGTTCTGCCGGCAATGCCACTCCCAATGCCTCGCCGAGCGCTTTCACCTGATCATTGGTGGACAATGACGAGTCGATATTGGGAATATCAAGGGACTTGGGAAGCAATTTCTCGTCTTGCAGTCCTTGCAACACGGTCGTCACGATGGGCACAAGATTCAGACTGACTGTGCCTTCGGAGACTCCAATGGCCCCCACCGACAAATCATCCTTCTCCAACAAATTGAGGAACTGATCATGCGACATCGACACCAGAGACACCATCGTCTTGCGCACCGGTTCGGTTTTGATCACGTTTTCCACTTGCTCTTGCACGACACCACGCAAAGCACTCGACAAAACAGGGGCCACACTTGATAATTGGCTTGGCAACAAGTCGCCGAGTGCGCCTTGCACATCGAGGACCTTCATTGTCTCGTCGGTGACATAGGAACCAATTGAGGTGATCACCGCCGGATCTTTCAAGATGAGATCCGCGCTTTCCTTGAAGTTGCTCTCATCGAGAAATGACCGCTGAGCCCAGATTCCGACACTCGACAACAGAATTCCTACACCGGCCAATACAGCCAACAGGAGCGACAAAAGATTGCGTGCTCGACTTTCCGATACAACGGCATTCGAGGTTTCCATACTGCCATCGTACTTCAGAGGGAAAACCACACGCTCCGATTCAGTACCGAAGCGAATATGTGAGAAATGGTCGGGCTGGCGGGACTTGAACCCACGACCTCTTGTCCCCCAGACAAGCGCGCTACCAAGCTGCGCTACAGCCCGAAGATATGAAGTGTACCGCCTTCAATACGGTGGGCGCTATACAAAAATCTGAATGACACGCCAGCCGAGATACAGACACAAAAGACCAACGAGCAGTTTGAAATGCCATGGCACTTTCTCGCCGTCGAGCCCAGCAAGCTTCTTCAAGTCAAGCGTGTCTGCGGTGATGCGCCCGTTGATTGACGGCACATCGATTGATTCATCACAATCAGGGCAATGCCCTTGTTTCGTGAGTGCTGATGGCGCAAAGTATTTCGCGCATGGTTCACACCAAGGCATGCTCAGTCGCCTTTTTTGCGCACTCTGAGCTTCAGCGGCGTGGAACCGAACTGGAATGCTTCACGAATCGAACGCTCGAGATAACGAATGTAGGGCTGTGGCAATTCACGGTTCACGAACAAGGTGAAGGTCGGTGGATCGTTAGAGCCTTGCACTGCGAACAGCACACGTGCTCCACCTTTTGCAGGCTGCTTCTGCTGGGCAGCAGCGATCACGCGATTCACGTCGCGGGTTGGAATCTTGCGGTGATACTGCTCGATTGCTTCCTGAAGAACTGGGCGCAATTTGTGCACGCCCATGCCGGTGAGTGCCGAGAGTTTGAGAACAGGGGCATCGTCGATGAAGTACAACATGCGAGCAAGGTCTGCTTCAACCTGACGGCGTTGCTCGGAGTCGAGCAGTTCCCACTTATTGAGCACGACAAGAATCGGACAACCTGCAACATCGACACGCTCAGCCAGGCGCTGATCCTGTGCAGTGATGCCAACTGTTGCATCGATGATGAGCATCGCGATATCAGCCTCGTCGATTGCCTTGAGCGCACGAACAAGTGAGTAGTACTCGGTTGATTCATCGATCTTGCTACGACGACGCATACCAGCGGTGTCGATGAAGACCAATGGGCCATCCTCTGTCTCGACAAGCGTGTCGACGGCATCGCGGGTGGTGCCAGGCATGTCGTGAACAACAGAACGCTCTTCGCCCACAAGACGGTTGAACAGGGTGCTCTTGCCGACGTTCGGGCGACCAACAAGCGCCACGCGTGGAACGCCTTCTGGCTTGATTGCTTCGATTTCGAGAACTGGAACTTCAACGTGCGGAATACGAGCCACGACTTCGTCGAGGAAATCACCTGATCGACGACCGTGGAGAGCCGACACTGCCATTGGCTCGCCAAGACCAAGCGCCATGAACGACCACTTCTCTTGTTCGCGACGATCATTGTCGGATTTGTTTGCGGCAAGGAGCACCGGAATGTTCGTGCGGCGAAGCCATGCTGCGATGTGCTCATCATCATCGGTCGGACCCACTGCAGCATCCACCATGAAAATCACAAGATTGGCCTCACGCACAGCCTCTTCAACCTGACGACTGACTTTGTCGTCGAGTTCGGAGCCTGACGGCATCCATCCGCCTGTATCCACGATCCAAAAATCGATGCCGAGC
>JBEAXB010000245.1:0-2644 GCA_041160045.1 Actinomycetota bacterium | reverse complement strand
TATGTCAATGCCGGAGTCAATCGCATCAGCATGGGTGTTCAGTCGATGGTGGATCATGTGTTGGCATCGCTCGGGCGTACTCATGACCCGGCCAATGTTGTGCGGGCTGTGAATGCAGCGAGAGCAGCTGGCATCACATCAATCAATCTGGATCTGATTTACGGGGTACACGGCGAATCTGTTGATGATTGGCGCACGACAGTGGAGCGTGCCATCGAGATGAATCCGACCCATATTTCGGCGTATGGCCTAACGGTGGAGGCGGGAACCCCGCTCGCTGATGATCCGTCACGGCATCCTGACGATGACGATCAAGCCGATAAATACGTACTTGTCGATGACCTCTTGTGTGCCGCTGGCATGCACAATTACGAGATCAGCAACTGGGCACTGCCGGGTCACGAATGTCGTCACAATCAGGTGTATTGGTCGCAAGGTAATTACACAGGGTTTGGTTGTGCTGCCCATTCGCACCTCGATGGTCGTCGTTGGTGGAACATGCGCACTCCCGAGCGATATATCGATGCGGTGCAAAAAGGCGAGAGCGTGGAAGCCGCCGACGAGGTGCTTGACGATGCCACTCGCGCCCGTGAAGCACTTGAGTTGTCGTTGCGCACGAGCCACGGGGTTCCGGCCGGAACCCTCGACACGGTGTTCCTTGAAGGGTTGGTCACAGTGGTGGGAGAGCGGATCGTGCTCACCCGAAAAGGGCGATTGCTGGCAAACGAAGTGAGTCTGCGGCTGACCCCCTGATATATTTGGAGTAGCCCACAAGGGCGCGTAGCTCAGTTGGCAGAGCGCTACCATGACATGGTAGAGGTCCCGGGTTCGAGCCCCGTCGCGCCCACTAATTGCGTTCATTCACTGATGCATGCGTTGCATGGCTGTGAATATAATTTACTCCATGCCCTCTTCTGGAACTCTGCTCACGAAGAGCGAAGCGACCAGGGAAAAACTTCTCGAGTGCACGGTGCAGGAGCTCTTGGTGAGTGGGGCCGACCAGTTTGGTTTCACAGCAATTGCTCGTCGAGCGAATCTGTCAACTGGGGCCCTGTACTCGCGCTATGAAAACAGTGAAGAGCTCTTGGTCGACGTGTGGAGCATGCGGGCATGGCCTGCGTTCGAGAGATTCATGTCGGATGCTGTTGAAGCCACCGTGTCGCCAGCGAGTTCAGATGCGATTGAGCGCGTTCTTGATTCCATGGAGCGACAGGACCCTGATCTTGTTGCAGCTGTTGCCCTTCTTGTTGTTGCCCGCCGAAATGACACTTTGAAAGAGGTGGTGTTTCCTCTCGTGCAGAAGTTATTCGCAGACGCATCAATCAGATGTCCGTCGGCGGCGCATGTTGGTTCGTACCTCCTTGGCGAAATTATGGTTGCCAAGGCTTTCGGAACAAAATCCGAGGGGTGGAGAGAATTTGTTCCTGAATATTTGATGGTGGCGTCGAAGGCTGTAGCTGATCCGCTACCCGCTGCAATCAGGGAATCTTTTCCGAATACGGATCCGACCGATATCGACGATTTTGATATCAAACTTTTCGAGGCTCTGGCAGAAGTCATTTCGATAACGGGACTTGAGCGAGCGACAATGTCGCGCATTGCGCGGCGAGCCAACGTGAACCCAGCGACAATCTATTTGCGTTATCCGAGCAAGAACGCTCTTGTCTGCAGTTGTGTGGAGCATTATTTGGCGGCCGTGGTCAAAGGATATTTTGCCCTCGATGAGAGAGTGGCCTCAGGTGATTCGCTTGTTGAAAATATGGTGCATCTGTTTCGAGCACGAAATTCTGACAAGTGGGAGACGGTGCGACGCTTCCGTCTCGAAAGCCTGTATGCGGCCTGGCACAATGTTGAACTACAAAATGTGTATGCGGATGCATACTCGCGCATTTCCGAACACGACGTTCGGACATTGTCGAGGAATAGCGCGGGTGGTGAAGTTGCGTTTCTTAATTTCTCGTCGTTCAATCGGGTTGTTCTGTTTGGGCACTCGCTACTTTTCGATTATGGCTTGGTACAGGCAGATGATGATCTCATTGTTTCCGTCGAATCCGGCGTGTTCGAACTGTTGATGATTCACTAAGAAGTCTCGAACGCCGTCTAGTTGCCATATCGCTGAATCTGTCTGGCAATCTCATAGAGTTGGCGAATGGAAATTATGCTGGCGTTGTGTGCAGCTGGCGTATATGGCGTTGCAGACTATTGCGGTGGCAGGGCCAGCAGAACAGTGCCAGTCATTACGGTCACGGTGGTTGGTCAGGCATGTGCGTTGGTTGTCATTGCCGTCATTGTGTTTCTGTCCGGAGTACCTTCCCCGCCTGCGAGTGATTGGTTCTGGGGTGGAATAGGCGGCATCGCTGGTGCTTCTGGCCTTCTTGCCTTTTACAAGGCGATGGGCAGTGGCTACATGACAGTTGTTGCTCCGATTTCTGCAGTGACAGCAACCGCTGTTCCCGTCATTGTCGGATTATCGACAGGGGAGCGCCCTAGTGTGCTGGCGCTCTGTGGGATTCCGGTTGCTCTCTTGGCTATCGCTTTGGTGAGTGACGCTTTTGGTCGCCACAATCGTCGTGCTCCACTGAGTGTCCTGGTGATGGCATTCGGTGCCGGCACCGTGTTCGGGTCGCTGTTCGTGATTCTGGCT
>JBEAXB010000244.1:0-2645 GCA_041160045.1 Actinomycetota bacterium | reverse complement strand
GTGGCATTGGGCGATGCGTAGCGAACACGCGATGCTGCATCGAGAACTATTGCTCCGTCGCCAACACGAGGAGCAACGCTCGAGTCTGCAACACGACCAGCAAATGGGAACATCCCCTTCACGATCATCTCTGCAAATTTGTCGAACATTTCGAGATATGTACGCTCGAGTTCGCCCGGTTGGCGTCCGGTTCGGCGCGACCACTCGCGCGCAAGAACAGCGATGACTTTGCCTTCGAACTTGACTGGAATCGCCATCATCTGGCATTCCTCAGCAACGGTAGGCATGAAGATTTCGCCTTCCACGGGGGCACCAGTCGTCATTGCATCGCGAAGCAGTGGGCGTTCGGAGTTCGATGTCTGCGACCCCACCCAATCGACGAGATACAGCGTTTGTCCGGTAGCCGCACGAACCTGAGCCACAACCATCCAGTAGTCATCTTGGACAGGGACATAGAGCAACAAGTCTGCAAAGCAGAGATCGGCAAGCATTCCCCATTCGCTGACCAGATTGACCAGATGGTTTGTTTGCTCTTTTGAGAGTTGCGTGTGTTGGCGCGCAAGTTCACTGATGGTCGACATGGACACTCCGTTCTGAGTGCAAGTCTGCCCTACCCACCTGTGTGGCAGACGCCATGGTGGGGACTAGTTAGTCACCAAAGCCGATGCGACGCTCTGCGTCCGTGGATCCGATTTCGACGTAGGCAATTTTTGCAGACGGAATCGCGATGTCGCGACCCTTCTTGTCGGTGATCCACAAAGTCTCGGACTCACCCTTCAGGGCCTGATCCACGGCGACCTTCAATGCGTCGCGCTTTTTTGCGTTGTCTTCCACCTCAAGAGCGATCTCGCGGGCTGTTTGGGTAATTCCGATACGAATGTCCATAGTGATTTCCTGCTGTTAGAGGTGGATAACGGGTGCCTGTGAGGGCATTCCTTGCCCACACGGTACAGGTCAGACCATCTTCAGGCCCATGCTGAAAATTTTCTTCGGCTTCATTGCCTCGATCTGCGCCGCAAGGGCATGGAACGCAGCTCCGGCCTCGGATTCGGGTGCGATTGCCGCAATCGGGCGACCATCATCGCCACCTTCACGCAACTGCATGACGAGAGGAATTTTTGCCAGCAACGGCACTTCGAGTTCTGCTGCCAATTCTGCTCCGCCACCTGATCCGAACAATTCGTACTTCTTGCCGTCATCGCCCGTGAACCACGACATGTTTTCGATGACGCCACGAACGGTGAGATTCACTTTCTTTGCCATTGCAGCCGACAAGCGTGCAACTTTTTGTGCAGCTTCCTGTGGCGTTGTGACAACGAATACTTCACCACGTGGCAAGTACTGGCTGAGGCTGAGTGCAATGTCGCCGGTTCCTGGCGGCATGTCGATCAACAGGTAATCAGGTTCGTCCCAAAACACGTCGGTAAGAAACTGTTCGAGTGCCTTGTGCAACATTGGTCCGCGCCAGATGACGGCTTCGCCGGCAGGTACGAAATACCCAATGGAAATGCACCGAACTCCGTAGTTCTCTGGAGGCAACAACATGCCGTCAATCACTACTGGTTCGCGCTCTGTTCCCAACATGCGCGGAATGGAGTAGCCGTAGATATCTGCATCGACGATGCCAACGGTTTTGCCCATTGCGGCAAGCGCAACTGCAAGGTTGGTGGTGACGCTGCTCTTGCCGACGCCGCCTTTGCCCGATGAGATGAGAAGCACGCGGGTTTTCGAATCCTTCGCAGCGAACGGAACCGTGCGGCCTTCGGCATGTCCGTGTGCTTGGCTGCTTCCGGCTGTTGCACCCGGAGTTCCGTTCAACATGGTGCGAACGTTTTGGCGCTGCGCATCTGTCATGACGCCAAAGTTGATTGTGACTGGCGCGCCATCAACAAGTGGGGCCAACGCCTGTGTCACGCGATCTTGAATCTCGTTGCGCATTGGGCACCCAGGAATAGTGAGGGTGACGGTGAGCGAGATGCCCTGTTTCGAAACGGCGATGTCGCACACCATGTCGAGATCGACGATGGAACGGTGCAATTCGGGGTCCTGGACGGGGCGCAAAGCCTCGATTACCTGCTCGACTGTTGCTAAAGACATGGGGACTCCAAAGAAAGGGGGATTTTGCACTACGGCCATAGGTACAATACCTGCGTGTCCGAAGTGAGCACTACCCACGTCATGACACCCAAGGCATTTACTGCCACGGTGTCAGCCATGACCTCAGCATTTGGCGACCCCACCCGGCGCGCCATCTATCTGTATGCCCGGGAACAGGGCGACGGGGTCACAGCCACGCAGGTGTCAGACAAGTTCTCGCTTCATGCCAATGTGGCCCGCCACCATCTCGACAAGCTTGCCGCTGGCGGATATTTGGAAGTCACAATCGAACGAGCAAAGGGCACCGGCGTTGGTCGTCCTTCAAAGCACTATCGCGCAGCGAGCAAGGACAGCGAATTCGAATTCCCCGTGCGCACCGACGACCTCGTTCTTACGCTCCTCGGCAAGGCGCTCGCAGCACTCCCTCCCGACATGGCACACACAATCGCTGAGCAAGTGGGCCGTGACTACGGCCAAGCAATGGCCACTGGTCTCACAGGTCACGATGCTGCAGTCGGACATCGCTCACTACGTTCGGCAATTCAAGC
>JBEAXB010000045.1:0-7521 GCA_041160045.1 Actinomycetota bacterium | reverse complement strand
ACTCGTCGCACCGCAAGAGACATATCGACAAGATCAGGACGTAAATGGAGCATCACTGATGTCTCATCCATGCCGCCATGAACTCCCATGCCGAGTTCTGACGCCGCCGATGAGCCACCTTGATCAGCAGGCATGTGAGGGTGCGCCAAAAACGTCTGCAAACCATATTTGAGACGCAGTTCGCGGTTCATCATTGCAACCAATGCACTGTTACCGCCGTGTCCGTTGACGAACAACACTTTGCGAGCTGGCGTAGAAGCGATACTGCGACCGATGTCGTCGAGGACTGCCATCATCGTTGTTGCCGACAACCAAAAAGTCCCCGCAGCCCATGCATGTTCATTTGATTTGGTGAAAGGCAATGTCGGAAGGAGCCATGCGCCGGTTTCTTCCCCTGCCAACTGAACAGCGGCACGAGACACAGCATCAGCAACAACGAAGTCCGTGTTGAAAGGCAGGTGCGGACCGTGCTGTTCAATCGCTCCGAGTGGCAGAACAATGATGGAGTCTTTATTGAGCGCTGTGGGCAATTCCGGGGCGCGAAGGTCACCAATGAGACGAGAAGAAGAAGGCATTCCCTCAACCTATCTGAGTGATTGAATAGAAGGTATGACAAAGCGCTCCACCACCGATTTCGACGCCATTGTCATCGGTGCAGGACACAACGGTTTAGTCACTGCCGCCTACTTGGCGCGCCATGGCTTTTCCACCCTCCTCATCGAGGCACGTAGCGATGTTGGTGGCACCGCAGCAAGCGAGACATTCGCTGGTGCAAGCGTCAACATCTGTAACTGCGATCATCTGACATTTCGCACCACTCCCGTGGCTGACGAACTGAATCTTGCTCAGTTCGGTCTCGAATACATCAACGTTGAGCCGCCACAAATCAATGGTGATTGGACAACCGGAAAGATGTGGCCACTGTGGCACGATGTCGACGCAACTCTCGACTCCTTGGCCTCGGCGCACCCAGATGCAGTCGAGGGATACAAGCGTTTTGCGGCCACTGCCATTCCAGTGGCACGTCTTATTCTTGAGGCTGCTGCACAACCCCCCACACGCGGATCACTAATCTCATCTGTCGTACGCCGAGGCGGTAAGGGTGTCGCATCAATGCTGAAGATGAGCCGCATGTCAGCAGCCGATGTGATGCGACAATTCTTTGACAACGAAGCAGTCATCGGGCCCGCAATGGTTGAAGGTCCGGTTGTCTGGGGCATTTCGCCCGAAACACCTGGCACAGGTCTCGGCGCTCTTGCCTTTGCCTTGCGTCATGTTGCACACCTCGGGCGCCCACGAGGCGGAAGTGGCATGCTTCCCGAAAGTTTGAAGAAGGCTTTCCTCGATGCTGGCGGACTTCTGCGCACCAACACTCGAGTCGTAGGAATTGTGTGCGAGGGATCACGAGTCAGCGCAGTACAAACAAGCGATGGCGCAACGGTCACTGCCCGCATTGTGGTGTCAGCGTGCGATCCACAAAAAACATTTGTGTCATGGCTCAAGAATCCGCCTGCACGTGCACAATCAATGGTCGAACGTTGGAGAACCCAACAACCAGGCGAGGGCTACGAATCCAAGATCGATGCGGTGGCCACGCAAGCACCGATTCTGAATGGCCTGAACATCGATTCACTCGCTGGTCACCCTCTCGGTTCCACAACGATCATTAGTCCGTCGCTCGCCGAACTCCATCGAGGTGCTCAATTATTGAGTGAAGGAAAAACAATGCCGAGAATGGCACTGATGGCCAACACGCCAACTGTCATTGATGACTCACTCGCACCTGCAGGGCAACATGTGTTCAGCCTTGAAGCGCTATACACCCCGTACTCGTTTACCGAGGGCTGGTCATCGCGAGTTGAGCCGGAACGTTGGTTGCGTCAATTCGGAACGATGGTGCAACCTGGCTTCATCGAATCCATCACCGATTGGCGCGTGCTCACACCGATTGAATATGAAAAAGACTTTCATCTGCCCAAAGGTCATGCAACAAGCTTTGCCGGAGGCCCACTGGCCGCTTTCATTGGCTCAACTCCAGAGCTCACCCGATATCACACACCCATCAAAGGTCTGTATCTCACCGGCGCTGCAACATTTCCAGGAGCTGGCGTGTGGGGTGCGAGCGGCCGCAACGCGGCACTCACCATCATCAAAGAAATGGGCTGAAAACGCTTACGCGTCTTTCACAATTCCGGAACGCTTGACCACTGGGTCCTTGTCGCTCCACGGAAAGTTAATCCACTGATCAGTGGCCTTCCACACGTAGTCACACTGCACAACAGAATGCGACTTTTCATACAGCACTGCTGAACGAACCTCTTTGACACGGCCCTTGAAAAAGTCCTGCACGATCTTCAAGGTATGTCCGGTGTCTGCAACGTCGTCCACAATAAGAACACGCGCAAAACGCAACTCGACGAGATCGGGTACCGGCGGCAAAATCATTGGGACCGGGAGACGCTCATCCACTCCGGTATAAAACTCGACGTTCATTGTGTAGAGATTCTTGACAGCAAGCGCGTATCCGAGGGCTCCAGCAGCAAGAAGTCCGCCACGAGCAATAGCAAGAATGATGTCTGGCTCATACCCCGAATCAGCCACACTTGTTGCAAGTTCACGACTTGCAACACCGAATATTTCCCAGGACATGATTTCGCGTTCACTCACATTGCAAAACTACTCGCCCCAGCCTCACAGTCTCGCTTCGGTGGAAAAATCAAACGAAATGTTAAGACAAATACTCGGGTGGGCGACCCTCTGATTTTGCGCGACGGGCTTCACGGGCATCATCTGAAAAACTCGCCATTATTTGCTGTCGATTCTCCATGTCGATGGCCGCCTGCAAACCAGGAATCTCGAGCGCGGACCACATTCCCTCTTTTGTCAGCGCGACGCCAATTGGCGAGTTCAACATGATCTCGCGAGCCTTGACAAAGGCAGCATCAAGTAATGCCTCATCCGGGACAACATCAACCACGAGACCGATCCGCGATGCCTCATCAGCATCGAACAAACGGCCCGTCAACATCAGTTCTTGAGCGCGGGCAGCACCAATCAGACGAGGAAGCAGCCAGCTCGTACCGATATCGCATGCTGATAATCCGATTCGTATGAAAGCTGCGTTGAATCGTGCAGATTGGGAGGCCAAACGCACATCAGAACCGAGCACCAGCGCGAATCCGCCGCCAGATGCCGGCCCATTAACAGCAGCAATAATTGGCTGAGGTATCGACCTCATCCGAGGAATCAGCGATGCAATGTGCTTTTGCACAGCAAAGCCCTTCTCCACAGCACCCTGCCATTGATAGCCAGGGGCCTCTCCGTATCCGCCCAAATCGAGGCCAGCACAAAATCCGCGCCCTGCTCCTGTCAGGACCACTACTCGTACCTCCCGATTAATTCCAACACTCGAAATCGCTTCGTGGAGCATCTCGACCATCTCGGCGGTCATCGCATTCAGTTTTGCGGGACGATTCAGCGTGATTTGCGCGATACCAGGGTGTGGATAGGAGATCTCAACTTCAGCCATGACACATCGTGACACGATGAAGGCCCTGTGAGCCGAGTCAAAGCGCGTAATCTTTTCATCACCCGCTAGGGCAACTATGACTAACTTACTTTCTCGCCTTCCACTCTCGATTCCGCCCGCATCAGACCCTTGGGGACGCATTTTGCGTCGCGTGTCTGTCGTGTACATCTTGTCCCGATTATTCACTGCGATGGGTGCCGTCGTTGCCGTCACAGCCGAGGCTGTGTGGGCCCGTACGAACGAGGAAGAACCTGTCGGGGGTTTTACCGCTCTGATCCAGGTGTTTGACAGCTGGGACGGACATTGGTATCTCGATGTTGTGCGTGAGGGGTATCCGCATCACATCATCCCTAACGTCACATACTTCGTCTCTGACGCCCGCGCCGCGTTCTTTCCGTTGTATCCCCGACTCGTCCATTATCTCGACATGATTATTCCTGGCGGCCCCGTCAGTGTTGCCTTGCTCGTGAATCTGCTTCTCGGTGGAGTTTTCATCCTTCTGCTTGGCTGGCTATGTCGCACAATGTTCGACGACAAGACCGCAGAAAAGGCGATGATTCTTGCCGCAATCTTCCCAGGAAGCTTTGTCCTCAGTTTTGCTTACTCAGAAGCACTGATGCTCACCCTTGCAGCGTTGTGTTTCATCGCCCTCCACAAACAAGCTTGGGTATGGGCCGGTGTGCTCGCAGCGCTTGCCACGGCATGTCGCCCGAACGGAATCGCTTTGGTGGCTGCATGCGCAGTCGCAGCGTTGATTGCCATCCATGAGCGGCGCGACTGGAAGTCATTGATTGCCCCCGCACTGTCTCCACTTGGCTTCATTGGCTTCATGGTGTTTCTCCGGTTTCACACCGACGAGAATTGGGCATGGTTTCGCGTGCAACGCCAAGCATGGAAGGAAGGAACAAGTTTCGGAGCCACTGCGGTTACTCGCACGTTCGACTTCTTTCTCAATCCCGCTAGTTCACCAACATCAGTATTGACTGCAGCATCGATGACAGCAATGATCATTGCGATTATCTGCGCACGCAAATACAAGATTCATCTGATGTATGTCGCCTATACCGCCGTCGTGCTTGCCTTGATGCTGATCCCAGCGACAGTGACTGCACGACCTCGTTTCTTGTTTACAGCTTTCCCGCTGTTCTTCCCCGTTGCGCGTGCGTTGAGGGACGAAGATGATCGACTATGGCCGATTGTGGTGACCGTGATGGTTGCCGGCCTCGTCACAGTGACTGGCATCTACGGAGTACGCGGGGCAATTCCCTGATCTAGAGCGGAAGTCGACGCCACACAACAAGTGGCAGGTTCTTCAGAATCAGGAACATCCAATGCAATAGCCCTGGAGCCCAGACAATCTTCTTGCCCGCATTCAGTGCCTTTTCGGTGGCGGAGGCAACAGAATCTGCATCCGTTGAGAACGGTGCTTTCTTCATGCCAGCTGTCATCTTGGTCGTGACAAATCCTGGGCGTACGACAAGCACTGAAGCGCCACTGCCCTCGAGTTCGTGATCAAGCGCCAATGCGAAGCCATCGATACCGGCCTTTGTGGCTCCGTACGCAGGGTTGCCCTTGCGCACGCGCTCACCAGCAACCGACGACAGAAGGACCATTTTTCCGTAACCCTGTCGACGCATTTGGGCTGCAAGGGAATACATCAAGACCATCGTGCCCGTGAAATTCACATCGGCTAAAGGAATGAGTGCGGCAGGGTTTGAATAGTAATCGACACCTTCATTGAGAAGGCCTTGAGCGATGATCGCGATATCGATGTCGCCAATCGATTCCGACACTTCGGACACAACGTGTTCCATCGAAGCTGCGTCCGATGCGTCGTAACGAACATGATGAACTTCCAGATCTGGATGGCGACTCACAAGTTCCTCGCTTGCAATTGCTGCAGCATCAATGTCACGACTGACAAGGACCAAGTGAGCGACGCCAGGCTTCACTACTCGACGCAGAATTGCTTGACCTATCTCGCTTGTTCCACCGAACAACACAATATTTTGAGCTACGCCCACACCATTTTTCATTTATTTCTCCTGAGATCGATCAGATCCAATCGTCGTGACAAGTCGCTGTTCCACAATCCTGTGGGGTCCATCTCGTTACGTATCGTTTGCCATTGCGCTAGTTGCGGGTACCCGCGACGCACTGCACTTGGCGAGACGTGTGAGTCTTTCGCCAAATAGTGTCGCCCACCTGCATCGAGCACCATGTTGTCAACATCGGCCAACAGTTCGGCCAGGCCCTTGATGCCCGCTGCCATGTCGAGAGTCAATGTCCAACCTTCAGTCGGGAAAGACATGGGTGCCAAGTTTTGTGGCCCCATCCGCTTGAGCACCGCCAGAAAAGAGGCAACACCTGCATTCGAGAACTTCTCGATGACAGCGCGAAGAACGTCGGTGCGATCGAGCGGAACAATGAATTGGTACTGAATGAAACCCTGAGATCCGTACAGCCTGTTCCATTTATTGACTCCGTCGAGTGGATGAAAGAAAGCCGGAATCGACTCGATACCAACGTGACGCTTTGCAGGGGCCTTGCGATACCACGCCTCGTTGAACGCTTTGATCGACCACTTGTTGAGCAAACCGTTCGGCACCCAACCAGGCGCCGACACACTGAGGTGCGGGTCGTAGGCAAGCGGCTCACCCTTTGTCACGTCTGAGGCAGGAGCATGATCACCACGTGTCAGCACTCCCCGGCCCATGGACGCGCCAGTGGCCAACAAATCGACCCAACAGACGGAGTAGCGATAATCGTCGTCCGCGCCAAAATTGGGTAACCGCTCAGTTTCCACGCGAACGCGTGAACTCTCGATAGGCAGCAGCGCAACAGAGGCACGCAGAACAACACCGGTCAGACCCATGCCTCCGACAGTTGCCCAGAACCAAGCAGGATTATTCTCGGGAGATAGCTCCACGACCTCACCATTCGACAACAGCAAACTGAGTGAGCGCACATGTTGTCCGAAACTGCCATCAATGTGATGGTTCTTTCCGTGGATATCAGAAGCAATTGCCCCACCAACCGTGACAAACCGGGTACCCGGAGTGACAGGAACAAACCATCCGCGAGGGACACACATCCGCAAAATCGAGTCAAGGCTGACGCTCGATGCAACATCCAGCAGACCAGAAATCGGATCAAGGACAGCATCGATACCCATGGGGTCATGCTCTGCCGTGATTTGTAGAACTGTTCCGCCCGCATTTTGGGCGGCAGCGCCGTACGAACGACCAAGACCACGGGAGATAACGCCACGAGGAGGCTGTGCCGCAATGACAGATTTGATTTCCGCAACGTCAGTGGTCGCGACAACATCGGCCACAGTCCAAGCCGTGCGCCCCCAGCCGGACAATTGTTGTGAGGTCATTTAAGAATTCTAGACGCTGGAGCGTTTCGCGTGCCGTACATCGGTACTAGGCGGCGTACACAGCCAAACCATATATAACGACCCACACAAGGCCGTATAGCTGGATGGAGCGGTCTTTCATGAACACTTCCTCGGGGGCTCCCCCGCCTCCATTTTCAAGCACCATCAGATAGCGAAACAGCGCCAGCACCATCGGAACGATGGACAAACCATGAAAAGGGATGGTCTCATTGGCCACATTGGCACTTTCAAAGGCCCACATGCAATACATCACCATTGTTGCTGCACACGAGACGCCAAGCAGTTGCCGCAGATACGAGACCGAATACGCCTTGAGCGACGCACGAGTACTTGCAGCCTGCTCACCCATTTCGATCAATTCAGCGAACCGCTTGCCGGTCACGATGAAGAAGGAACCGAACGTTGTGCACAATACAAACCAGTTCGACATCGGAGTCTGTGTTGCCGCTGCACCCGCCATTGCACGAAGGACAAAACCACTTGCGACTAGCGCCAAGTCGAGCAACGGTACATGTTTCCACCATGTGCTGTACCCGATAGTGAGAACTGCGTACAAGGCCACGACTCCACCGGCTTCTGGACGAACAAA
>JBEAXB010000044.1:0-12408 GCA_041160045.1 Actinomycetota bacterium | reverse complement strand
TTGAGGAACCTTCTCTGACGGTAAAGATCACAGTCACCGGATTAGCAGCAGGCGCAACCTTGAGGGTGATGGCATATGAGAGCGGTTTTGCTCCGGTGAGTGGAGCTACGGAGTATCCGAGCTCGGTTTCTCCTGGGGCGGGTATCTCGACCATCACGTTGAGTGGCGTTCGCTGGGGCACCACCGGTATGACTCCGACATTTCGTAGCACGCCGTTTGTTGTGGGAACCACATACAACTTTGATGTGTATCAAACAGTCGGCAGCTCTAGCAGCCTCATTGTCCCAAAGATACTGAAGCTTGTCGGAGTCGCTGCAGTAGCAACTGCGGAAACAACCGCCCCGACAACTCCGACCACCACACCAACAACAACGCCATCAAGCACCACCACTTCGACCACCGTTGCGCCAAGCGTGACTGTGGTTCCCGGGGTGACAGTGACTGACACAAAGATTTATACGTCTTCTACTCCGAAGAAAGTTGCTGAAGGGTCAGCCATCGCAGTGATGACATCGGCACAAGCAAAGGTCAATGACATTGTGTCCCTCACGCCCCAGGTGTGCTTGGCTGCAGACAACGACCTTGTTTTCATCAACACCGGAAAGTGCGTTGCGCAGATGGTGAATGAAAAGACTGGGAAAGTTCTGCGTACGTTGAAGACCACGATTGTGGGCGACGATGTCAGCGAACTGAATGTGGGCAATGAAATCGTGACACTTGCACCGATCTTTTTCGATGGTGGCTCGTCCATCGTCGATGCGGTCGCGAAGAAGCGAATCGCCGGAATCAAGTCGAAAGTAACGAGTGCAGGCACGGTGCTTCTTGTCGGACACTCCGGAATCCTCATGGGTAACACCCCTGAGAACCAGGCATTGGGACGCGCCCGCGCAATCGCTGCTCGTAATGCTCTGATCACCACCGGAGCCAAGGGTCCGTTCTACTTCACCTCTGCAGGTGCATTGGATCCGGCAACGAAAGCAATGACGGCAAAGGCGCAAGCAAAGAACCGTCGCGTTGTGATTGTGCTGATCCCATAGATCAACCATTTAAAAAAGGGGGCGAGCCGTTTGGCTCGCCCCCTTTTTTGTTGAATAACTATTTGACGATGTGGTCGCGCATTCGCTTCTGAATGAGATCGCGACGTTGCTGCAGTTCGCGGTAGGTGAGCGAGTCGGTGGTGTTGTCGAGGCCAAGGCTGGCTTTGACGCTGTCGAGATTGATTTCCACGGATTCGGCATCGACGCCGAGTTCCTGGGACAAGCGGGCCCCGTGACGGGCCATGAAGGTCATCGAGATATTGGTGAGTTCGCCAATGATGTCGAGATCGGGAGCGAGGCGCGAGATGGCGCCATCAAGAAAGACCATGTTCTTGACATAGAGCATGAGTTCTTTTGGCAGCTTTGCTCCGTAGGCAAGAAGAGCCTTCACGATGCGCTGCACTTCGGCAACGAGTTCTTCTCCATTGAGTGTGGTGGGGTCGATTGGTTGGTCGAGACCAAGATCCTTGATGACTGCATCGATGTCGGTGTCCATGGGGAGCGCACCAAGGTCGCGAAGTGCAGCGACCTGTCCCTTGAGGTCGTTGGTGGTGGCACCAAGCATCAGGCGCATGAAAGCAAGGCGACGCTTCTGCGAGAGGCGGCCGACGATGCCGAAGTCGAGAAGAGCAGTGCGACCATCGGTCATGACGAACAAGTTGCCACCGTGGAGGTCTCCGTGGAAGATGCCGTGAATGAGTGCGCCTTCCATGAATGAAATCATTCCGGCGCGGATGACTTGTTCGGTGTCGATGCCGGCTGCATGCATTCCTTCGACATCGTCGAAGTTGAAACCTTGCAGACGCTCCATTACAAGAACACGGCGTTTGACGAGTTCGGGGTGGGGGCGAGGAACGATGTAGGCCTCTTGGTTGAGGTCGTGCAACATCATCGATACATCGATCATGTTCGAGGCTTCCATGCGGAAATCGAGTTCTTCCACGATGGTTTCAGCAAAGAGTTCAACAAGAGCCGGTGGGTTGGCGAGTGCGGCAACCTTGATGCGGCCGATCATGAATGGTGCAATCCAGGCCATCACCTGCAGGTCGCGACGAACAAGTTGCGACACCTCTGCACGTTGCACCTTGACAACAACGTCTTCGCCGGTGAGGAGAGTGGCGCGGTGCACTTGCGCGATGGAAGCAGCAGCGAGAGATGTTTGCTCGAACGAAGAGAACACATCGGACAGGCGGGCACCAAGATCCTGCTCGACAATCGTGCGCACTGTGTCCCATGGTTGTGGCGGAACCTGATCGCGGCATTTCTTGAATTCGTCGACAAGTTCTGTCGGGAACAAACCCTCGCCACTTGAGATGATCTGGGCCAACTTGATGTACGTGGCGCCAAGATGTTCGATGGCGTGACGCAAGCGAACAGAAACATCTGCACGAGACGCTTCGGGTGTTGCAAACTTGCCACGCTTCTTTGCAATGAACCACGGCAACAGTGCCCAGCCAAGACGAGAAGTGACGACAACGAGGCGACCAATGGGAGGAAGACGACGCGCACGAATCAGTGTCGGCACTTCGCGTTGTGCTGCTTCGCGCAAAACAACAGCGACCTTCGACCATGCAATGGCCTCGCGATCAAGGACCCAGGGGCCGGTTTCAGAAAAGTTGCCCCATTCGAGGTCGGCCGATCGTGCAGTCACCGTGCCATTCTGCCGTGAGGGGTGGCTTGCACACCCGTTCGTAGGGCGAAATGCGACACAATGGGACTCGGGCGTTCGGGGGACACGATGACACAGGGACCACTGCAGGGAATTCGGGTTGTAGAACTAGGCGTGTGGGTAGCGGGGCCAGCTGTTGCTGGCCTGATGGCCGACTGGGGTGCAGACGTCATGAAGGTGGAGCCGGCAACGGGCGACCCACAGCGCGCGGTATTTGGCGCACTCGGTGTTGCCGACCAGGCAGGGGTACCGCCATTTGAGATCGACAACCGCGGGAAGCGTTCCGTGGTGATTGATTTGCGCACCGACGAGGGACTTGCTTCGATGATGACGTTGCTTGCAGATGCCGACGTGTTCATCACCAATGTGCGGCCGGCTGGATTGCAGCGCCTCGGGCTTGATGCAGAGTCTTTGTCGGCCAAGTTCCCGCGCCTTATATATGGTGTCATCACGGGCTATGGGCTAGATGGTCCAGACGTTGATAGAGCCGGGTACGACATTGGTGCGTTCTGGTCGCGCAGCGGGTTGGCGCACACCACGGTTGCGCCTGATGAATTGCCGCCCGCAATCCGTAGCGGTCAGGGCGATCACACGACTGCCTTGTCGCTGGCATCGGGCGTGATGGCTGCATTGTTCGACCGTGAACGCACGGGCAAGGGTCGCGTGGTGTCGACAAGTTTGTTGCGCACCGGTATTTACACAATTGGTTGGGATGTCGGCGTGTACCTGCGGTACGGCAAGAGGCAGGGAACGCGTGCGCGACACAAGAACCCTGCGCCGCAGATGAATTGTTACAGGTGCAGTGATGGTCGCGCGTTCTGGCTGCTCGGGCTCGAAGGCGACAGACATTGGCCGGGAATGTTGAAGGCAATCGGTCGCGAAGATCTGGCAACGGTTGCGAATTTCGTGAATGCACGAGCGCGTGCTTTGAATGCAGAGGAATTGATCACTGCGCTCGATGCACATTTTGCAACGCAGGATTATGCATATTGGACATCGCGCTTCGATGCTGAAGATGTGTGGTGGGCCCCGTTGAACTCGATTCCAGAGGCGGTGGCCGACCCGCAAGTGATTGCATCGGGTGCATTCGTGGACATGACACCACAAGCCGGTGAAGCGCCGTACCGCGCAGTGAACTCACCGGTTGATTTCGATGGCTACACGCCAACGTATGGGCCGGTACCGAAACTTGGTGAACACACCGCCGCCTGGTGATTAGCGAGGGTCGCGACCCCAGATGGCGTGCAGGATTGCATCGGTGTATTCAGGGCGACATACAAAAAAATCCGGCAACCATGTGTCGGGGGCGTTGTACTCAAGTGGTGATCCGTCGATGCGACTGACGTGAAGACCAGCAGCGAGTGCAACTGCTGCGGGTGCTGCTGAGTCCCATTGGTACATGCCGCCATCGTGCACATAGATGTCGGCTTCGCCCATGAGAATCGACATCGCCTTCGCACCGGCGCTTCCCAAACGGAAGGCCTCGCAATCAAGATGGTCGTGAACAAGTACCGCTGCGTATGGTGCGCGGTTGCGTGATGTGACAAGACGTGGTTTGTTACCGACTTTTTCTGGCACGACAACTGCTGGGTCTGTGCCGAATACGGCATGAATGCTCGGCAATGACACTGCGCCAGCAGTGAGTGCATTGTTTTCCCAGAGTGCGATGTGTACGGCCCAATCCGAACGGCCTTCGCCGTATTCGTTGGTGCCATCGAGTGGATCGACAATCCAGACGCGATCAGAAGACAAGCGACGGCGATCGTCTGAGCCTTCTTCCGACAACACCGCGTCGAATGGGCGAACAGCAGCAAAGGCTTCCATCAGGAAGTTGTGGGCCAGCAAGTCGCCCGAATCCTTCAATTGCCACTGGGTGGTGCCGCTTTTGATTGTGGTCTCGCGATGTTCAACCAAGAGTTGACCAGCGACGCGGGCAAGTTCAACAGAAAGTTGTGCGTCGTTCAGCGTGCTCCATGATGCAAAGAGCTCGGCGTTGTTCACTGTTGTCCGCGAGTGAGGTCGATGGTCTCGCGAACGAGTGCACGTACCTCGGATTCATCGGCGCCGGCTTCGATGAGTTGCCGAATGCGCATTTCAACGCGCTCGGCTGCGACTTCCTCGAAGGCATCGAGTTTGGACGTTGATGTGGTGGCCGACACGGCCATCAGGATGATTGCTGCGATGGCAGTGATCATGCCGAATGTGAGCACCCAGCCTTCATTGTTTCCGCGAATCGACGACACGATGAGGGCAGGGATGCCCGCAAGGAACAGTGCGAAACATGTGGAACGGATGAGGCGCAGTGACATGGCGTTAGCGGCTGAGCGGCTTGTACTTGATGCGGTGCGGTTGATCGGCCGCTGAACCGAGTTCCTTGTGGCGCCACGCTTCGTATTCGGAGAAGTTGCCTTCGAACCAACGCACTTGGCTGTCACCTTCGAATGCAAGAACGTGTGTGGCGATGCGGTCGAGGAACCAGCGATCGTGACTGATGACAACTGCGCAACCAGGGAACTGATCGAGAGCATCTTCGAGTGCACGCAATGTGTCGACATCGAGGTCGTTTGTCGGTTCGTCGAGAAGCAAGACGTTTCCGCCGCGCTTCAGAACTTTTGCAAGGTGCACGCGGTTGCGTTCTCCACCTGAAAGATCACCGACAAGTTTTTGCTGGTCGGCACCTTTGAAGTTGAAGCTGGCAACGTATGCGCGTCCGTGAATTTCACGACCGCCCACCTTCATGTGTTCGACACCTTCGGTGATTTCTTCGTACACAGTCTTTGTGGGGTCGAGCGAATCGCGGTTCTGGTCGACATAGCTGAGCTGCACGGTGTCACCAACGGTGACGGTTCCCGAATCCGGTGCTTGCTGGCCGGTGAGCATGCTGAAGAGGGTTGTTTTACCTGCACCGTTTGGTCCGATGATGCCGACGATGCCGGCAGGCGGAAGCGAGAACGAGAGGTTCTCAATCAGCAGACGATCGCCGAAGCCCTTTGTCATGTTTTCAACATTGATGACATTGTCTCCGAGGCGTGGGCCCGCAGGAATGGCAATTTCCAATTTGTCTGGTCCGCGCTCGGCAGCCATTGCTTCGGCATGCAGTTTGTCGTAGGCGGCAAGACGGGCTTTACCTTTTGCCTGACGCGCCTTCGGCGACATCTTGACCCATTCGAGTTCGCGCTGCAATGTGCGGGTGCGCGTGTCGTTCATCTTTTCTTCGCCTTCAAGACGAGTCTGCTTTTGTTCGAGCCACGAGGTGTATTCTTCGCCTTCAAGACGAGTCTGCTTTTGTTCGAGCCACGAGGTGTAGTTACCTTCGAATGGGAAACCGCGTCCGCGGTCGAGTTCGAGAATCCAGCTCGCAACATTGTCGAGGAAGTAACGGTCGTGAGTAATCGCAACGACGGTGCCGGGGTATTCCTTGAGGAATCGCTCGAGCCAGTCGACGCTCTCGGCATCCAAGTGGTTGGTTGGTTCGTCTAGAAGCAACAGGTCGGGGCGAGACAGCAGAAGGCGGCACAATGCGACACGACGCTTCTCACCACCGGACAGCTTTGAGACATCGGCATCATTTGGCGGGCAGCGAAGTGCATCCATGGCGATTTCCACGTTGCGGTCGAGGCTCCAGGCGTCGGCGGCTTCGATCTTTGCTTCAAGGTCTGCTTGCAGCGAGCCAACCTTGTCGTAGTCGGCATCGGGGTCGCCCCACATGGCCATGACTTCGTCGTAGCGGGTGAGGAGATCGCGGATGGGGGCCACGCCGTCCATGACATTGCCAAGGACATCCTTGGTCTCGTCGAGCTTTGGCTCTTGTTCGAGAAGGCCGACCGTAAAGCCAGGGGTGAGGCGGGCTTCGCCGGTGTAGCCGTCGTCGAGGCCGGCCATGATGCGCAGGAGACTCGATTTACCACTGCCGTTCGAGCCAATGACGCCGATTTTGGCTCCTGGGTAGAAGGAGAGGGAGATATTCTCCAAAATCGTGCGATCGGGCGGGTAAAACCGCGCCAATTTGTAACAGGTGTAGATGAACTCATGTGCCATGGTGCTTTGAGGTTAGTTCGCAGATGCCAAGTTCCGCCTGTTTGCGCCCCGTGGCTGTTACTTTTTAGGTCGTCCGCCCGTTTGGGCATCTACAAAGGGGACATTCACATGACTGCTGCCGCATGGCTCACGCAATACACACTTGGCAACTTTTTCTTCCGGTACCTGCACATCCTTGCGGGCATCACATGGATTGGTTTGCTCTACTACTTCAACTTCGTTCAGGTGCCAGGTCTTGCTGCCTACGGCGATGAAGGAAAAGCACGCAACATCACCGTCACACAGATCGCAACACGCGCATTGTGGTGGTTCCGCTGGGCTTCCATCGCAACGCTTGCAACCGGGCTCCTCATTGTCGGAGTAATTCCTGACTACATGCAGGACTTCATGAACCATCCAGGTTCTGATCCGGCAAACGCAAAAAACGCAGTCATTTCCGTCGGCATGGTCCTCGGAATCCTGATGGCTGCAAACGTGTGGATGATCATCTGGAAGAACCAGAAGGTTGTCATCGCAAATGCAACCAATGTTCTCGCCGGTGGCGAAGCCAATCCCGATGCAGCAACCTGTGGCCGCAAGGCTCTTCTTGCCTCACGCCAGAACATGGTGTTCTCGGTGTCGATGTTGTTCTACATGGTGGGCGCAGCTCACTTGTACCCAGAAGTATTCACTGCAACATCAGGCGAGGCGAACATCTTCATGTTCATCAGCCTTGCAGTCATTGCGTTGTTCGAACTGAATGCAGTCGGAATCTTCGGCGGCATCAAGGCTGGCAACAAAATGCTCTGGCCATACGAGAGCCACAAGAATGCAATCATCACCTCAGTGGCGATGCTTGTTGCGTTCTTCGCACTCTCTGTTGTTCTGATGGGCTAACCCATCGAAGTATCGATATGTGAAAGGGCCGCCCCTCGGGGCGGCCCTTTTGCGTTCCTGCGAACTATTCGTCGATTTATTCGACGGTGAGTGTGGCTCTCATGTTTGAGTGGCCAGGTACATCGCAGATCAGTGTGTACACGCCAGCGTCGAGCGTGACGGCGCCAGAGTCAACAGAGCCCTTTTTGTCGATCACCAATTTGAAGTTTGGAACCTTGGTGTCGCCCTTGGCGATGATCAGGGTGTGGCGTACGGCGTCTTCGTTCACGTATCCAAACGTGATGTCGCCGGCTTTGATCGGGCCGTATTCCTTGGCGTCGAAGCGAAGCGATGGGACAGCCTTGATGATGGTGGCTCCCGCGGGGACGGTTTCGGCGGGAGCACTGGTGCCTGACCCGCCACATGCGGCCAGGAGGAGCAGTGATGCTGAGATTGAGACGATGCGCTTCATGAGACCGAATTTACTCCCCAAACGACCGAATGGGTCGGGTCTGAGCGACAGAGACAAGTACCATTTGTCACGCGGACAATGGCGTCCGTGGTGCCCATCCGTGGCACCTAACCGCCCACTTGGGCAATGATCGAGGCGAAAATGGCTGATACAGCTCACCGCACGCAGGATTTCGGTGCCAACTCATGGCTTGTCGAGGAAATGTACGAGCAGTATCGCGCAGATCAAAACTCAGTCAGTGAGGCATGGCGCGAGTTTTTCAGCGACTACCGCAGCTCAGCGCCCGCTCCAGCCCCCGTGGCAAACGGAGCCGCGCCGTCACCAGTGGTTGCTGCACCTGCGCCAGTTGTCGCGACGTCGACTACTGCAACACCAGCAGCTGCCCCTGCATCAGCTGCAATTGTTGTTCCCGTATCTGAAGATGCAACCGTCGAGCCATTGCGTGGAGTTGGTGCAGCCATTGTCACCAACATGGAAAAGAGCCTTTCGGTTCCCACCGCAACAAGCTTCCGCAATGTTCCTGCTCGTTTGCTCGAGGTCAACCGCAAGGTCATCAATGACTACCGTTCATTGCACGGTTTGTCGAAGGTGTCGTTCACGCACATCATCGCCCAGGCAATCGTTCGTGCCATTTCCGATGCGGTGCCGAACATGCGCAACGCATTCACTGTGGGTGCCGACGGCAAGCCACAACTGATTCGCAACCCGCATGTCAATGTTGGTCTTGCAGTCGACGTGGACAAGGGTGATGGCACCCGTTCGTTGGTGGTGCCGGTCTTGCGCAATGCAGACACGCTCAGTTTTGCCCAGTTCCTTGTTGCCTACGACGACATCGTGCGCAAAGTGAAGTCGAACAAGCTCACGATTGCCGATTTCCAGGGAGCCAATGTTTCGATCACGAATCCGGGCACCATCGGCACCGTTCAGTCGGTGCCACGCCTGATGCCAGGTCAAGGCGTCATTGTGGGAGTCGGTTCCATTGATTATCCGGCCGAATTCCAAGGAAGCGATCCGGCCAACCTGAATGCCCTCGGCGTATCGAAGGTCGTCACGGTCACGAGCACATACGACCACCGCATCATTCAGGGTGCCGAGAGCGGCATGTTCCTGAAGCGCGTGCACGAACTGTTGCTTGGTCAGCACGACTTCTACCACGACATCTTCCGCAGTCTCGAGATTCCGTATCAGCCGGTCGAATGGTCGTCTGATGCTTCGCCAATGAATCGCGAAGAAACAATGATGGAAAAGCAGATGCAGGTGAGCATGTTGGTGCGTGTGCACCGCGTGCGTGGTCACCTCATTGCCGATATCGACCCACTGCATTGGAAGACACCACGTCTTCCTCGTGAACTCGACCTCGCAACCTACGGACTCACCATCTGGGACCTCGAGCGCGAGTTCCTCACCGGCGGAGTCGCAGGTAGCAAGAAAATGACACTCGATGAACTGCTCGGAGTCCTACGAGATGCGTATTGCCGCACCATCGGCATCGAATACATGCACATTCAAGATACCGATGAGCAGCGTTGGATTCAGAACAAAGTGGAGGGCGTTACTTTTACGCCGACACTTGATGAGAAGTTACGCATTCTTGAGCGTCTGAATGCGGCCGAAGCTTTCGAGAAGTTCCTTGCCACGAAGTACGTCGGAACCAAGCGTTTTGGTCTGGAAGGGTCGGAATCCATGATTCCGATCATCGACGAAATTGTGTCGGCAGCCGCCGACAAGAACATGGACGGCGTTGTCTTTGGTATGCCGCACCGCGGTCGTCTCAACGTGTTGGCCAATGTGATGGGCAAGAACTACGAACAGATCTTCAAGGAATTCGAAGGTCATGTCAGTGCCGAATCCGTGCAGGGAAGTGGCGACGTGAAGTATCACCTTGGTGCACAGGGTCGCTACAAGTCCGCTGCCGGCAACGAGATTGATGTTGAACTTGCTGCAAACCCAAGCCATCTTGAAACCGTGAACGGAATCGTTCTTGGAATGGTGCGGGCAAGGCAAGACAAGATCGAACCACCGTTGGCGTTCAGCGTGTTGCCAGTTCTTATGCACGGCGATGCTGCATTCGCCGGCCAAGGCATCGTTGCCGAAGGTTTGGCAATGAGCGACATCACCGGTTACCGCGTGGGTGGAACCATTCACCTTGTCGTGAACAACCAAATCGGTTACACCACCGCTCCGCAGTATGCGCGTTCATCGTTGTACGCAACAGATGTTGCAAAAACTGTGCAGGCGCCAATTTTCCATGTGAACGGTGATGATCCGGAAGCATGCGCGCGCGTTGCACGTCTTGCTTTTGAATATCGTGAGAAGTTCCACAAGGACGTTGTTATCGACATGCTGTGTTACCGATTGCACGGGCACAACGAAGGTGATGATCCGAGCTACACCCAGCCACTCATGTACAAGGCCATTGCCGAAAAGCGCAGTGTCCGCAAGATGTATGTCGAGCAATTGGTCAAGCGCGGAGACATCAGTCTTGAAGTTGCCGAGCAGGTGCTGAAGGATTACCAGAGCAAACTGCAGACCGCACTCGACAACACGCGCGAGCATGCACCGGAAAAGGTGAAGGTGGCAAAGCCGCCAGCACCAGTCGGTGTGCAGCCACACGTGAACACCGGTATCGACCGTGCAACGTTCGACCGTGTGTTCAACCAACTGACGAACTATCCCGAGGACTTCACCCCGCATCCAAAACTCGTGCGTCAGTTCGAAGCACGCGAAAAAGCCCTCGAAAAAGATGGTGATTTCGAATGGGCAATCGGTGAAGCGCTTGCTGTCGGTTCATTGTTGCTTGAAGGTTTCGATGTTCGCCTGATGGGCGAGGATTCCCGTCGCGGAACATTCGCTCACCGACACGCAGCCTTGGTTGATTACGAAAACGAAACCGACTTCATTCCGTTGCAGCAATTGCCGGGCGCCACAGGCAAGTACTGGGTGTACGACTCGTTGCTGTCCGAATACGCAGCGCTTGGTTTCGAGTACGGCTACGCACAGACAAACCGCAACACATTGGTGATGTGGGAAGCACAGTTTGGTGACTTCATCAACGGTGCCCAGATTGTGCTCGACCAGTACATCGTGGCAGCAGAAGATAAGTGGAATCAGCAGAACGGTCTTGTGCTGTTGTTGCCTCACGGCTTTGAAGGCCAAGGCCCCGAGCATTCGAGTGCCCGCGTTGAACGTTTCCTTCAGTCATGTGCCGACGACAACATCCAGGTTGTCAACGCCACGACTGCGGCCCAGTTCTTCCATGTTCTTCGTCGTCAGATGCATCGCGATATTCGCAAGCCACTCATCATCTTCACGCCGAAGCAGCCACTTCGTATGAAGGAAAGTCGCTCGCGCATCGAAGATGTCACGAATGGTTCGTTCCAGGAAGTTCTCGACGATCCGTTCGTTGCCGACAAGGCAGCGGTGAAGCGCGTGATCCTGTGCAGTGGCAAAGTGGCGTGGGACGCAATGAACGAGCGCGAAAAGCGCAATGCACCCGTTGCTGTCGTTCGTGTCGAGCAGTTGTATCCGTTCCCGAAGGAACAGATCAACACGATTCTCGCTACATATCCGAATGCAAAAGAAATCGTGTGGTTGCAGGAAGAGCCCGAGAACATGGGTGCTTGGCACTTCGTCGAGCATCGCATCTGGCGTCTGAAAGAGCGTGGCTACGACCTTCGTGCCACATCGCGTGTAGCAGCCGGTAGCCCAGCTACTGGTTCAAAGGGAATTCACGACCAGGAACATGCCGACCTGATGGACGACACGTTCGCTGGTTTATAAACCGCTAGTGAAGGGTCACTCCAAGGTGGCCAGATAATTCATTCAATGCAATCGCAGGGTCGCCCACCTTGATGGTGCGCATGCCCATTGCTGCTGCCGGCTTCAAGTTGATTCCGAGGTCATCGAGAAAGATGCACTCATCGGGACCAACGCCGACAAGTTCGCAGGCGATTTCATAAAAACGAGGCTCTGGTTTGCGGCATCCCACCTTGCTGCTTTCGACCACGTGGTCAAAGCGAGCCATGATGGCGGCCACTTCGATATGGCGAGGCGAGGGGTCAGATGATGTGGAGACCACGTTGTTTGTCAGACATGCGGTGCGGTAACCCGCCGCAATGACAAGGTCAAGGGCGGCCACCATCTGAGGGCGAACCTCGCCAGACAGGAGGGCGAGCACATCGGCCCCAGGCACGCGATGGCCAAGAGCGGCGCTTTCCGCGGCAAACAGGTCGTCGAACTGGGCCGGGGTGACGTCATTGCGCTCGAGGAGGGCCCAGGCGTTTGCATCGGGGTTTGTGGCGTTCACCCGGCGAATATGGTCGAGAGGGAGGCCTCTG
>JBEAXB010000243.1:0-4755 GCA_041160045.1 Actinomycetota bacterium | reverse complement strand
TGGCTTTGGAAAGCCGCCAACGGGGAAACCGTATGGGCTGCCGTCGAGGCGAAGCATGGTGTATTCCTGCTCGATTCCGTACCACATTTCCTGGTCGGCGTACTTTTCAGCAGCAGCTGCGCAACCTGCACGTGTGTTGGTTGGGTGCGGTGACGCATCCTTTGCAAGAAGAACATCGCACATGACGAGAACGTTCTTGCCGCCACGAATCGGATCGGGGCACTGGAAGACAGGGCGCAAGATGCAGTCGGACGAATCGCCAGCTGCCTGCTCGGTGGAGGAACCGTCGAAGCCCCACTCATCCATTGGCATGTCGGTGATTGCGCCTGCGAAGTCAGGAATGATCTTCGTCTTTGAGCGGAGCAATGGTGTTGGTGACGTTCCGTCGATCCAGATGTATTCAGCCTGAATTGGCACTGTGGTGTCCTTTAGGTATGAGGGATGAATCCCGCTTCTTTCGTGTCTACAGGATGTCACCATGCGGTTTCATTGCCTTTACCCAAATGTGAACGCTGTGTGAAACGGTGTCGCACAGGGCCTGCATTTGTGAGGGAAGCCTTATGCGTACAGGGTTTGACGGGTTTCGTGGTTAGTCTGCGGAGGTGACCTCACCAGCCAATCCCGCCAATGCCACAGGGCTCACAGTGGGTCTTTCACAGCTGAATCCGATTGTTGGCGATTTGCAGGGCAATGAAGACCTGATTTTGGCCGACTACTCCAAAGCAATGGCAGCCGGATGTGATGTCGTGGTCTTTGGCGAATTGTCGGTCACGGGCTACCCACCAGAAGATTTGTTGCTGAAGCGAGCCTTTGTTCGCCACAACCGCATGACCCTCGATCGAATTGCACTGAACACGTCCTCGTGTGTCGCCGTTGTCGGGTTCGTTCATGAAGAGAATGGTCATCTGTACAACGCTGTTGGTCTGTGTCGCGAAGGCGGACTAATGGGCATCTACAAGAAACGCCTTCTTCCGAACTATGCCGTGTTCGACGAAGAGCGATATTTCGAGCCAGGACCCGAGATGGTCGACGGTCGTCCTGCAGGGCTGTTCTGGATGCACGGGCTTGAAATTGGCGTTTCCATTTGCGAAGACATCTGGTTTGCCGATGGTCCGGTGAAAGCGCAGGCAGCCCACGGCGCACGCATCGTGCTGAATCTGAATGGCTCACCATTTCATGATCAGAAGCATCTCGAACGTGAAGAAATGTTGAAGCAACGTGCTCGCGAGAATAATTGCGCCATTGTGTATGTCAATCAGGTGGGCGCGCAGGATGAACTTGTCTTCGATGGTTCGAGTGTTGTCATCGACAACCAAGGTGTTGTTGCGTGCCGCATGAAATCCTTCGAGTCTGATTTTTCGGTGATTCATGTAATGGCCGATGGAAGCGTTGCACCAACAGCCATTGTTCCGTTTGAATCAGATCTTGATCGTGTGTACGCGGCACTTGTTCTCGGTACACGTGATTACGTTCGCAAGAACCATTTCACTGATGTTGTTATTGGTTTGTCCGGCGGAATCGACTCGTCAATCGTTGCGGCCATTGCAGTTGATGCATTGGGTGCAGATCATGTTCATGGTGTTGCTATGCCATCGCGCTATTCCAGTCAAGGCTCGATTGATGATGCACAACAGCTTGCAACAGCACTTGGTATCGACCACCGCACGGTGTCCATCGAGCCAGCGTTCAGTGCGTATCTGGAAATGCTTGCCCCGTCATTTGAAGGTCGTGAACACGACCTCGCAGAGGAGAACCTGCAGAGCCGTTGTCGCGGCATGACACTGATGGCGCTTAGCAACAAGTTCGGCTGGATGGTTCTCACCACCGGCAACAAGAGTCGGAGATTCCGCCGGTGGCTATGCAGCCATCAAAGATGTATTCAAGATGCAGGTGTTTGCATTGTGCCGTCGCATCAACGAACGTGCCGGACGAGAAATTATCCCGGTCAGCGTCATTGATAAACCACCATCTGCTGAACTACGACCAGACCAACGTGATGATCAAAGTTTGCCGGCGTACGAAGACCTCGACCCGATCTTGCGTCACTACATCGACAACGATCTCAAGCTTGGTTTCGATGGCGAAGTCGTGACACGAATTGCTCGCCTTGTCGATGTCAACGAATACAAGCGACGTCAGTGTGCACCAGGTGTGCGCATTTCAACAAAGGCATTCGGCAAGGATCGGCGTATGCCAATCACGAATGGTTATCGGGCAGATCGCGCGTAGAGCGAAATAAGCACCACGGTGATTGCAGACAATGCAGCAGCCGTGAGTGCCGGGCCGATGGGTCCCACCGAGTCGTACAACGATGTGGAAACCGTGCTGAAGATTGCACGACCACATGTGCCGGCACCAACGGTGAGCCCGAGGCCGATGCCACCACTGTTCGGCACGATGTTTGCAGCCAACGGCAACATGCTGACCAGTGCGAATTCGAAACCCAAAATGAACAACACCAACATCGGCACCGCAATCGGGGCGTTGTGGGCGAACAAAGCCATGACAAGAGTGGACCCGACCATCAGGACTGATCCGCGACGAACGCTGATTTCCTTGCCCCACGTATCGGTGACACGCGAACTGCCGATACTCGAGACGAGTTCGAAGATACCGAGAACAATCACGACGCCGATGAGTGCGGTGCTCGAGAAACCAAATTCGTCCTCGAACCAGGGACCAAAGGTGATGCCGAGACATTGGCTTGCACCCATGAGAAGAAACGCCGAGCCAAAAACGTAATAGCCATTGCGTGGAACGGTTCCCCGTACTTCGGTGAGTGTGGGTGCATGAGCCTCGTGTCGGGGAAGCGCAGCAGCGATCATCACGCCAGTGATTGCCATTCCGATTGCGCCAACGAGAAAGCCGGCACGCCAGGAAAAGATTGCCGTTGCAAGCCCCATGATCGCGACACCGATGAAAAGAGACAATGCCCACGATGTTTCGATGATGCCGACAATGTGGCCACGACGCTCATACGGCACATGGTCATTGACCCACACGATGAGTGCGGTATCGAACAGAACCTTTGCCCCGCTGAGAACAAACATCGAGATTGCAAAGACAACGATTGATGTAGCGGTTGCGGCACCAACAACAGCAAGCGTAAGAACCGCCATGCCGATAATCATCGACACCACGCGGTTGCCGCGATCCACCAAGCGTCCGATGAATGGGGAAGCAAGACCTGCGAATTCGCCGATCATGAATGCAACACCCATTTGCGTCACGCTGACATCGAGCCCTCGGGCAATGACGGCGATGAATGGCGGTGCGAATCGGTAGCAAGCGTTCGACAGCAGGCGTCCCCAAATCAGGCGGTCGATGTTCTTGCGAACCTGATCCGGATATGTGTCGTCAATGAATGTGGAAAAACGCACGCTAGAGCTCTTCGCCAATGGCGCCGTGCTCGAGAAGGTCGACAACGTCGCCGATTTCGATGGGGTTCGGAGAACCTGGGCGAACGATGAACTGGCATCCACCAAGATTGGCGATGCGGGAATCCACCACACGGTGCGAACGGCGCATCACACGAATCACGCCGGCATGAGCGATACACAACACTTCGCCGCCTTCGAACTGAGTAGCCAGATCAACGAGTGAATCGGTAACTCGCGCAACAATCGAATCATCAGATTCGAAACCGGGCGGGCGATTGTGCTCGGCCAGGTACCCCGGCCAATCACGTTCGATCTGTGTGTGCGTGAGTCCTTGCCACTCGCCGACGTCTGTTTCGCGAAGTCGCAGATCTGGATCGAGCAACCCGGCGCCGAGACCTTCGGAAATGATGTGTGCGGTCATGCGTGCCCGACGCAGATCGCTCGAAGCAATCGCATCGAACATGCCAAGTTTTTGCACAGCGGAGCGAGCCTGGTCGTATCCGAGGTCGGTGAGTTCAATGTCGGCTTGACCCTGCCAACGACCCAATGCGTTCCATTCGCTCTGGCCATGGCGCAGCATCAGTATTCGGGTCGCAGGAAGCACCTCGCAAGGATAGTTGGAGAACCGGAACTATTCGGCCGATGTGATGCAGGAGAGGATTTCTTCGAAGAACTGATCTGCCATGGCAATCATCTCTGCATCGGTGCGGTCCTGCACAGGATGGGTGGTGTACACCCGCTTCATATCGGGAAAGCCGAGCGCCACGGATTGGGCAGCACCAGCGGACACGAATTCCTCGGTAGCAACAAAGACACCGGGTATTCCGCGAAGTTCAAGATCTGCGATGTCATGCACACTGCATGACGTACAACTGCCTCAATCAGCCAGCGCTTCGATCACCAGATTGCACTGTGTGGCAATCTCGTGTCGAAGATCGACTGGAGCCGGTTTCGTAAATGTGGGTTTCGAATAACGCAGCACCTTGGCGCCGCGCTCTGTGAGCAACTCTTCGATGCGATTCAGAAAAAGATTGCCGCGAGGCTTTGAGATGTCGAGCAGACCAATGGTGAGACCTTTGATGCTTGCGGGACGGTCGAGAAGTTGGCGGGTTGCCGGAGTCGACTCGTTTGTCGGATCAAGAATCGTGAGACCAGTTGCCATATGAATCAGTATGTCACGAGCCGACGGTGCGGGTGACAGGGTCGCTGCCGATTGCGCCGTTTGCCCAGCCGGCAACGATGGAAGAAAACAGGCCCGCGCCGCCACCTGCATAAGTAAGGAGAAGTCCGCCAGGGCGAAACTTTGGCAATGTCGCATCGCGCAGGTGCGGTGGCACGCCCTCGGCCATTCCGTTTGCTCCGCGAATCAGTTCGG
>JBEAXB010000242.1:0-2693 GCA_041160045.1 Actinomycetota bacterium | reverse complement strand
CATGGGATGTGATACGAAATCGTCTCATGCACCTCGCCAGTGAAGTTCGTATCGAGTTCGGTTCCCTCGGCCTTGTGCAGATTCATGAGGTATTCAGATGAATCGAAAGTGTGCGCGGCAACAAGTTCGGCATCTGGTCCACCGACGTAGTCCAGATAATCCTTCTTCAAGATGTAGCCGCATGTTGGTTGTGGAACCACGATGTCGTTGCCGGCGCGCACTGCATCGGCCAACACTTTGACCTGCTTTGCTGCAACCTTCGTGAACGTGTCCATGTCGCCGCTGTGCAGATAGGGAGCACCGCAACAACCGGCGCCTTCAACAAGAGAACATTCGACGCCATTGCGCTCATAGACCTTGACAAGGTCTTGACCGATTCCGGGCTGCTGATATTCGACAAGGCACGTCGGGAACAATGCGACTGAGCCCTGCTTTTTCGCGATGACTGGGCGCACACGCTTTTTGAACCAGGTGCTGAAGCGCTGTTTTGCATACGGCGGCAATAGACGCACCGATGAAACACCAGCTGTTTTTTCAACAACCTTGCGGGCAATAGACCCAGGCTTTGCACTGATGACGAGGTTTGCGATGGTGGACGTTGTTGTTGCCAACTTGCCAAGCGCATCGGTGTGCCCCATTGCCTGGGTGGTGATGCGCTTGCGCAATGGCACCTGACCTTCGGCATGGCGCATCGCTTCGGTGCGCAACATCAGACGGGGAAAATCGAGCGCCCATTCGTGCAATTCGGGAATGTACGGGCAGTTCACGTAACACAACTTGCACTGGAAGCATTCGTCGACAACTTGATCCTGCTCGGCAATCGTGAGGCGGCCGGCATCTTGATCGTCGTGTTGGTCGACGTAGGAGAAAAGTGTGGGGAATGATGAACAGAACTTGAAGCACAAACGACATCCGTGGCAGATGTCGTAGACGCGGGTGAGTTCCTCGCGCACATCTGCTTCATCGAGATACTGGGGATGTTTCGGGTCGTATGTGATTGTCATCGTTCTGTCCGTTCAGAGAAATAAGAATTGAGTTCGTAGAAACGGGTGGCTGCCAATAATTGGCAACCACCCGTCTACGAGTTTGTTGTGACTAAGAAGTCAAAACTTTAGAGAGCAGCGAGGCCTTCACCGAAACGACCGGCATGGCTCTTCTCTGCACGTGCAAGAGTTTCGAACCAGTCAGCAATTTCGTCGAATCCTTCGTCGCGAGCAGTCT
The DNA here is from genome assembly GCA_041160045.1 of Actinomycetota bacterium. Taxonomy (GTDB): domain Bacteria; phylum Actinomycetota; class Acidimicrobiia; order Acidimicrobiales; family Ilumatobacteraceae; genus UBA2093. The sequence continues at coordinate 1,472 of JBEAXB010000242.1, read as the reverse complement.
TTGCGAAGCCTGGGTACATCTGTGTGTACTCGTAGGTCTCGCCAGCAACTGATGCTTTGAAGTTTGCTTCTGTCTCGCCGATTGGCTCACCACTTGCTGGGTCGCCTACTTCTGCGATGTACTCGAGGTGACCGTGTGCATGTCCGGTTTCGCCTTCGGCGACTGAGCGGAACAATGCAGCTGCATCGGGGTAACCCTCGATGTCGGCCTTCTGTGCGAACCAGAGGTAGCGACGGTTTGCTTGGCTTTCGCCTGCAAATGCCTCCAACAGGTTTTCGTGTGTCTTAGATCCCTTCAATGCTGGCATGAGAGGTTCCTTTCGTTTGGTGGTTATTTTTATCTGCACCCCTCGACGCAGAACACAGGCCGCACAGCCCGCGGTAAACGATGTGTGCATCGCTCACCTCGAAACTGTCGAGACCGTGCAGCTCTGGCGCACGAGAGACATAGACATCTTGGACTGCACCGCAATGGTCACAGACTGCGTGATGATGATCCGACACATTGGGATCAAACCGCAAGGAACCTGTGCCCACTTCAATCGACTGCAGCTCTCCCATATGAGAGAGATCAGTCAAGGTTTGATACACGGTGCGCAACGAGATTCCGGGCATCAGCTCGGAGGCAACGGTGAACAACGAGTCAGCAGTGGGGTGGGTGCTGTTGTCGTGCAATAAGCGAAACAACAATTGACGTTGTGGGGTCACTTTCAGACCAGCTGCCCGAAAGGCAACGGAGAGATCTTCGGGTGAACGCATGGGCAAGAACTTATCTGCACTCAATGCTAATTAGCAACTATTGTTAATAAGTCAACTGTCTTGATATAAATTTCGTCGAAGCCGCCCAGCACATAGGCTCGTGCTTGTGTCTATTGCAAAAGTCAACAATTTCTCCCGAGATACCACCCTCGCGCGCCTCGCCTCTGAAGACTTCGACGTCGTCGTCGTTGGCGGTGGCATCACCGGAGCTGGGGTCGCCCTCGACGCTGCATCTCGCGGACTTCGGGTTGCACTGCTCGAACGCGACGACTTTGCATCGGGCACGTCGTCAAAATCATCAAAGCTGATTCACGGCGGACTGCGCTATCTGCAGCAGGGTGATGTGCACCTCGTGTACCAAGCTCTTCGCGAGCGCAAGCGCCTCTGCCGTAATGCACCACACCTTGTCCAGGTCCTCCCCTTCATGATTCCGATCCTGACGAAGAACAGCGTTGTGTCGAAGAAAATTGCCCGCGCTCTCGGTTCTGCAATGTGGATGTACGACCTCACCGGCGGATGGCGCATCGGGAAACTGCACCGTCGTTTGTCGGCCGACAAGGCATTTGCCCATTTGCCCACCATGTCGCGCGAACGCTTGTCATCTGCATACATGTACTACGACGCCGAAGCAGACGATGCACGCCTGAGCCTCACCGTGTTGCGCACAGCAGCAGACAACGGCGCAGCAATTGCCAACCGTTGCCGTGTCGAAGG
>JBEAXB010000241.1:0-2703 GCA_041160045.1 Actinomycetota bacterium | reverse complement strand
ATCGCGCACTTCGCGAATCTGGTGAAAGCGGATTGGATGGGGCAGATCTGCCAGAGCCATCACGCCCGGCTGACAGCACCAATGCAATTGATTTCATCATCGAGACATGCCGAGCAACCGAAGGTGTGTGGCTTGTGCCAATCGGTCCTCTGACAAACATCGCACTTGCGCTGCGCAGCGCCCCTGACCTTGCACAACGGATCGCCGGCATCTCGCTCATGGGTGGGGGAACATTCGGCAACAAGACAGCAGCTGCCGAATTCAATATCTGGGCAGACCCTGAAGCTGCGGCAATCGTGTTCGGATACGGAGGGCCATTGATGATGAGTGGCCTCAACGTCACGCATCAACTGCAAGCAACGCAACCTCGTATCGACGCAGTGAGGTTGATTGGTGGCGCCTTGGCGAACACCCTTGCAGATTTGCTTGCGTTTTATTCTGCTACCTATGTGCGTCATCATTCTGAAATGTTTGGTGCCGCAGTGCATGATCCGTGTGCTGTGCTGTCAGTCACACATCCGACCTTGTTCACGATTCGACCTCAGAACGTGCATATTGAGACAAGTGGTGAGCACACGCGAGGGATGACATTGATTGACACTCGCTCTTTTTCCAATCCAAAGTCAGCAAATTGCGATGTGGTGTGGAAAGTTGATGACGAGGCTGCATTCGCTGTCATCATCGAAGCGATCGATCACTTCTCGCAATTACGATGAGCGGATGCGTCGTAATCCTCTCTTAGCCATTTTCATCACGGTCTTCATCGACCTACTCGGCTTTGGAATCCTGATTCCGGTGTTCCCGTTGCTGATCAGTATCGGCTCGCCGTTCAGAGTGACTCCCGAATCATGGAGTTTCACGCAAGGTCTGATCATGCTCGGTTGGCTGCAGGCTGTGTACCCATTCTGTACGTTCATTGCTTCGCCCATCCTTGGGCAACTGTCCGACCGCTACGGCCGTCGCCCCGTTCTGGCCATCTCGATTTTTGGAACTGCCATTGGCTATGTCCTCTTCGCCATTGGTATCAGCACTGGAAATCTGCCGTTGCTGTTTGCATCGAGAGCACTTGATGGTTTCACCGGCGGCAACTTGGCCGTAGCCAATGCCGCCATCGGCGATATCAGCACCAACGAAAATAGGGCGAAGAACTTTGGTGTCCTTGGCGCGGCATTTGGTCTTGGTTTCATTGTTGGTCCGTACCTTGGCGGAAAACTCAGTTCGCCAAACGTGAGCTTTTATGGCCTGTTCGACACCCCAGATTGGTTCGGTGCAACTACTCCGTTCCTCTTCGCAGCGATTATCTCTCTTCTTAACTGCCTTGCAGTGTTGACGACCTTCCCCGAGACAATCAAGGAAAAGTTTCATTCGGGTCGCATCAATGCAACACAATCCGTGCGAAACGTGGTGAGCGGTTTCCAGTCTGATCGTCTTCGAGTCATTTTGCTTTCAGGGTTTCTGTTCAGCATGGGCTTCACGTTCTTCACGACGTTCTTTGGCATCTACCTGAGCAACAACTTCAACTTCAGCCAATCGAAGACAGGTGACTATTTTGCGCTCGTTGGCCTGTTCATTGCGTTGTCACAAGCCGTGCTCGTGGCGCGGGTATCTCGCAAGTTGAACGACTATTCGGTGCTGAAGTTCAGTTTGTTTGGAAATGCCTTCATGATGCTGCTGTACTTCCTCGTACCCACATCGTTCTCGTTTGGTTTGTACCTCATCATTCCGTTGTTCACGGCTTTCAACGGACTCACAATGGCCAACATGACCAGCCTGATCAGCAGATCTGCGGTGCCAGGCGAACAAGGTCAGGCAATGGGTGTCTACTCGAGTGTGCAAAGCCTTGCGCAAGTTCCAGCCTCTGTGTTGGTCGGTTACATCACCACGAGCGTGACATCGAGTCAGCCACTTATTGTTGCTTCGGTGTGCATTGCGCTTGGCGGCCTTGTCTTCATCACGATGTTCAAACCGAAGTATGTGTCGTCATCAATGGCAGCAACTGCTTCGTCGCACTGATTACGGGTTAACAGCACCCACTGATGACCACAGTGCGGTGCGTGATTCACCGTTGCGCGCCAGTGTGATTTGGGCTGTCAATTTGTAACTACCGGGAAAGGGTATGACGCCGGTGCTGACAAACTTTTTTGTTTTCTTTTGAAAAGAAACTGCCCAAGGAAATGATGCCCCAATCAAGCTGGTCGGAGTTTCGTTTAGTCGTTGCCATTTGAACGAGGTAATTGTGCCGGTCTTGAGCACAACTGAAATTGTGCGGGTTCCGACACGTAGCCCGTTGACTGATGCAGAGATCTTGTTTGGCAACGAGGCCACAGGCGTGGGAGTGGAGAGGGTGATCTTTTTTGTTGCGGCAGCCCGAGTGACGCCCTTGACGCCAAAGGCCCACCACAGTCCATCGTCACCGCCGGCCATATGGCCATCGGCGGACTGAACATTCCAGTGAGAGGCGTACCAGCCGTTTTTCATTGAAGAAAGAGGGACCTCAAGTTTGGTTGCATCACCAACAGGGGAGGTCTCAATTGTGCCGGCATGGTTGATGCCGGACTTGTCGTAGGTGAAGAGGAAGTCATTTGGTCCGCCCAATTCGGCGTCTCCGATGAGAACTGCTGCGACTGTTGGTGCTGTTTTCGCATTGGAATTCGCAATTGGGGCCGCGCCGAGAACGGGTGCATGTTGGGGCACAATGCCAGC
>JBEAXB010000043.1:0-6546 GCA_041160045.1 Actinomycetota bacterium | reverse complement strand
GTAGCCATGCGAGAGGCACACCGAAAACACACGAAATGATGGCAGCAATTACCGATGTTTGCACAGAGACAAACAATGCATCTCTCGTTGATTGTTGCGACAGGATGTCCGTGAGATCTGACCATGGAGTACGAACCATGATTGCAATCAGGGGCAGTGCAACAAACGTTGCCGCAATTCCAGCGAACACATTCACGACGGGGGAAAGCGATTTCTTCCTCATGGTGCAAGAAATCCGTACTTGTCTCGAAGCGTATCTTTGAAGCCGGAACCAGTGATGTAGTCGACGAATTGCTGAACGATTGTCCTTTGAGTCAACGCTGCAACGAGGTACTCCGTGGTCGCATTCGCTTCCATAGGAATGGAGACGCATGAGACCTTGTCATCGGTTGTTGCATGCTGGCAATCACTATTGAACACGATGCCTGCATCCAGTTCCCCAAGTTCAATCTTGGTCACCAAATCCTCAGCCGACTGGGTTTCGGTATCTGCAATAACTGAGCGCGACAAGCCAACGGTGGCAAGGACCGCGTCGGCTACGACGCCACACGGCGCACTTGCAACGCACACGCCTACAGCGATACTCGGATGAGTGGCATCGCTCAGGCCGCTCAGGTCTCGAATGGAACCTGCATACTTCGATGTATTGCCCACCATGATTGCTGCAAAATTCTTGGCGAAGACCTGCGAAGAAGAAGCGACGCCGGAATCCTGCACGACCTTCATCGTTGCTTCACTTGCTGCGATGAAGACATCAGCAGGAGAACCATTGACAATCTGAGTCGCCAAGGTGGCCGAAGATCCGTAACTGAAAGTCAAGTCTCTGACGCAGGGATGCGCATCGAGGAACTGCTTCCTAGTTTCGGTGAGCACATTGACCATCGAACTTGCAGCAAGCACCACAATCGAGCCCTCGGTTGCTGGATCAGCACACGCCGACTCCGTCTTGGTTGTCGATGCAGTTTCCCCACCACCACAGGCGCTCAGCAACACAGCCACGCCAAGAAGAAGGGGACGAAAATGCACTTCATCAGAGTAGTCACGTTTTGACTACTTGAGCAAGAGAAGTATTGTGGGCACATGGCCCGCCAAGATGCTCAACTCGCACGCAATGTGGTGCTTGCCCTTGTGGCTCATACTCCCCGACACGGATGGGCCATCCACGAAGAGTTGGCACCATCTGGTGATATTGGTCGGGCGTGGACATTGTCTCGACAACTTGTGTACCGAGCCATTGAGACATTGGTCGACGATGGCCTAGTGCGACGTGCGACGCCGAAGGATGGCGGAGGCGCCGACAAGGTGATCATCTCCCCCACGGCAAAAGGAACACGGGCGACGCAGCAATGGCTGAATGCGCCAGTCGACCATCTGCGTGATGTTCGTACAGAGTTGGTGCTAAAGGTAATGCTCCGCGAAAGATTCGACATGCCCTTGGCACCGTTTGTGACCGCGCAACGAGAAGTGTTTGATCCGCTGATCGCCGCTATCAATGATGCTCCGGCACAAACAGCCGTCGACATGTGGCGACGCGAAAGTGCAAGTGCGGTGAAGCGCTACCTCACGCGACTTGAGCGCTCGGAAAACTAACCGCCAAGATATGCGGCGCGTACTGCAGGATCATTGAGCAAATCTGCTCCGGTTCCTGTTTTCACCACGTAGCCAGTTTCAAGCACATACCCGCGATTGGCTGTGCGCAATGCTTGTGTTGCGTTCTGTTCAACCATCAGTACCGAGATGCCCTCAGAGTTGATCTGCTTCACGATGGTGAAAATCTGTGCAATCAACATCGGTGCAAGACCCATCGAAGGTTCGTCGAGAAGCAACAGACGTGGTCGACTCATGAGCGACCGACCAATAGCGAGCATCTGCTGTTCTCCGCCAGACAACGTTCCGCCGAACTGTGACATGCGCTCGCCGAGACGAGGAAACAAATGAATCACGTGTTCGAGATCGGCTGCTTTGGTGTCGCTCTTGTAGCCGCGTACGTATGTGCCCATCTCGAGGTTTTCCCGCACGGACATACCTGGGAAAATTCCGCGCCCTTCAGGTGCCTGGCAAATGCCGAGCTTCACGCGATCATGCGGAGCCATGTTTGTGATGTCTTGGCCTTCGAACAGAATGCGGCCTTCAGTGACAGGACGTACACCAGAGATGGTGCGCATCGTGGTCGTTTTGCCGGCGCCATTGGCACCGATGAGAGAAACGATCTCTCCTTCATTCACAGTGAATGAAATTCCTTTGATTGCCTCGATTTTTCCGTAGAAAACCCGCAGGTCGTGTACCTCAAGCAGCATCGTCTGGGACTCCTAGATAAGCGGCGATTACATCGGGATTCTCGCGAACTTCGTGCGGAAGGCCTTCGGCAATTTTGCGACCAAAGTCGAGAACGGCAACGCGGTCACTGACTTTCATCACGACGTTCATGTCGTGCTCAATCAGGAGCACTGTGTAGCCCTGCTCACGGATCTTCAAGATCAATTCGTTAAGTTCCTGCTTCTCTGCCGGGTTGAAGCCGGCTGCAGGTTCGTCGAGACACAACAACTGAGGGCCAGTACCGAGGGCGCGCGCGATTTCGAGGCGGCGCTGGTGACCATACGGCAAGTTACGGGCTGCGACTTCTGCATACTCATCGATACCGATGAACCGAAGAAGCTCGTGAGCACGCTCGCGGCCTTCTGTTTCTTCACGACGGCTGCGAGGAGTTCCGAGAATTGCACCAACGACACTTGTCTTGTTGTGCGCATCGATACCGACCATGACGTTTTCGACTGCAGACATATCCGGGAACAAACGGATGTTCTGGAAGGTACGTGCGATGCCGCGCTTGGTGATTTGGAATCTCTTCAGACCAAGCAGAGATTTGTGGTCGAAAGTGACGGTGCCCATAGTTGGCGCGTATACACCGGTGATCACATTGAAACATGTGGTCTTGCCGGCGCCGTTCGGCCCAATGAGGCCAAGGATCTCGCCTTTGTTGATATGCAATGAGACATTGTCGAGTGCGGTGACACCACCGAACTGCATCGTGACTTCATTGACACTGAGAAGAACTTCAGACATCAGACTTCTCTTTCTTTGCAATACCGGCAGCTGCGCCTCGACGCGGAATGATTCCTTGTGGGCGGAACACCATGACAAGAACGAGGATGACTCCGAACACGAAGTAGCGACGCGTGGAGAAGCCACGGAAACGCTCGGGAATCCAGGCAACAAGAATGCCGCCCATGATGACGCCGTACATGCTGCCCGTGCCACCCAATACAACGGCTGCGAGGAACAGAATCGAGAGTTGCAACTGGAAGTTGTCCGGGTTGACGAAGCCGACTTTGCTCGCATACAAAGCACCAGCAAGACCGCCGATGGCAGCACCAATTGCAAAGGCCCAGAGCTTGAACTTGAAGGTATCGACACCCATCAGCTCTGCTGCATCTTCGTCTTCGCGCACAGCCGACCATGCACGACCCACGCGGCTGTTTTCGAGACGAGTGAGAATAAAGATGACAATCAGGATGACAGTAAAGCCGAGGTACCAATACGGCTTTGCATTGAGCACAGTGAACTTCAGCGGACCGATGTTTGGTGGTCGGGCAATCTTGTTGATTCCGCGGGGGCCGCCAAGCCAGTCAGAGTTGTTTGCGGTGATGCGAATGATTTCACCAAAGCCAAGCGTGACGATGGCGAGGTAATCGCCTCGCAAACGCAGGGTCGGTGTTCCGAGAATTACTCCCGCAATCATTGCCATGACAATCGACAACGGCATTGCCGCGATCCATGGAAGGTTCCATTGACCAGATGTAACAACTGCTGTTGTGTACGCACCCACTGCGTAGAAGCCCACGTATCCGAGGTCGAGAAGACCTGCGAAACCGACGACAACGTTGAGCCCAAGCGCAACGAGGATAAACATCATGATCTGGTCGGTGAGAACATTTTCAAAGCTGGTGCCTGGAGTATTGACAATCCACCCGAGAACAGGAATGTCTGGCCAGTACGGCGTGAGGTAGCACGCACCTATCAGGAGAGCCGCAAGCAACCATCGAACTGACTTCGGCAACGCCTTGAACTTGCTACCAATTTGCAATTGTGGGGCTGTGCGCTGGCGAAAAATATCTGTGAGGCTCATACGCGGGCCTTTCCAAGTGACTCACCAAGAATTCCGGTGGGGCGGAACATGAGAACGACGAGCAGCACGACGAATGCAATCACGTCTTTCCATTGGCCACCAAAGATTGAAGAGCCGTAGTTCTCGGCAAGACCAAGAACAATGCCTCCGAGAAGAGCACCCTTGATGTTTCCGATGCCACCGAGTACCGCAGCAGTAAAGCTCTTGACACCAAGAAGAAAACCGATGTTGAAGCGGGTTTGGTCGTACACCAGCGTGAACATCATCGCCGCACCACCAGCCATGGCTCCACCAAGAAGGAATGTGACAAGGATGACGGAGTTGACATTGACGCCGAGGATGCGCGCTGTTTCGGCATCCTGGGCCACTGCACGAATACCACGGCCGAGTCGGGTGCGATTCACGAACAGCAACAATGATGTCATCATCAGGATTGCGCCGAGAGCAACGATCACGTAGTCGATGCGAACATCGGCGCCGAAGAAATTAAAGAGAACTCGTTTTTCAAGAACACGTGGTGTCTTGTAGATGACGCGCTGATCTGGGCCCCAGGTAGCAACAGCTTCGGCCATCGCCATGGACGCGCCGATGGCAGAGATAAGGAATGCAAGACGTGGCGCTTGGCGGCCTCGCTTGAAGATTCGCAGGTACATCACCGCAAGTGGGCCGGTTGCAATGGCAGAGATGGCCAGGTTGGTGGTCATCTTGTCGGTAATCAGAAATGATGCGACAAGGGTTGTGAGGAATGCGAGTACGACTGCGCCGTACGCATCGCCTGCGCCACGAAGGGGGCGATACGCCGAGCGTTCGAGGATGACGGCGCCAGCACCCGACACGAGCATTGCGGCCAAAGTACTGATGACAAGTATCGCAACGAGCATGAAGCCTGTGCGATACGGGTATTGCCCATCTTCAAAAAGAGAGATACCAAAGATCTGGGTGAGAGAGATGAGAACACCGAAGGTTCCCACCATGAAAATTTCGGAGTGAGCAAAGTTGATGAGGCGCAAGACGCCGTACACCATCGTGTATCCGAGTGCTACCAGGGCATAAATCAGCCCGAGCACGATTCCGGACACCGTGAGGTCCCAGAATGTTCTATAGATCAGCCAGTTGCTCATATTCCCCTGCGTTCGTGGGCGACTTGTCCCACATTATTGCAGTGGCGGCTGAGAACGAATTCCCAGCCGCCACGACAACGATTTCTAGATCGGATCTACCGACCTACGTTCACTTGATGTCAGCGACGTAGGTGATTTTTCCGCCTTCAACTTTGTACATGTAAATGGTTGATGCTTCAGTAGCTTCGCCATTTGCTTCAAACTTGATCTGCTTGGTGATACCAGCAGCGTCATATGCCTTGACTGCAGCAAGGACGGCTGCACGGTCGGCAGCTCCGGCCTTGATGATGTTCAGCATGACGTTTGTTGCGTCGTAGTACTCAGCACCGTAGGTGCCAGGAACTTCGCTGTACTTTGCGTTCCATGCTGAGATGAAGTCTGCGCTTCCGTCCTTGCATGGGCAAGCGATGAGTGCACCTTCAGCGGCTGGTCCAGCTGCGTCTGCATATCCGGCCTGGTCTTTTACACCATCACCGAAAACGAGAGTTGCTGTAACGCCTGCGTCACGAAGCTGTGTCGAGAGCTTGACAGCCTCGCCGTAGTAACCACCGAAGAAAATAACTTCTGGGTTTGCATCTTTCATCTTCGAAACAGCAGCAGAGAAGTCTGCAGCCTTTGGATCGATTGAGTCAGAAGCAACAACTGTCTTACCAGCTGCGGTCTTTACTGTGTCAGCAAGACCCTTACCGTAGTCAGATGCATCGTCGACGATGCCGACTGATGCTGGCTTCAGTGTCTCTGAGATGTACTTCGCAATTGCAGGACCCTGAACGGCGTCGTTTGCAAGGATGCGATGGAAGATCTTGAAACCCTGATCCTGAATGGTTGCGTTTGTTGCTGAACCGGTGATTGTTGCGAGGCCAGCCTCGTCGTACAACGGAAGAGCAGCAAGTGACTCACCTGAGAATCCTGGACCAACAAGGCCAAGGATTGTTGCATCGCCAATAACGGCCTGTGCAACTGCAGGTGCCTTTGCAGGATCACCTTGTGTGTCGAATGTCTTCAATGTGACACAAGCGTCTGCGTTTGCAGCGTTGTACTCATCGATTGCAAGTTGTGCGCCCTTGAGCATTGGAGCACCGAGGTTGGCGGCGTCGCCAGTCTCTGGGAACTGCAATGCAACGCTTGCGACTGGAGCGTCACAGGTAACTTCGGTTGATGCTGGAGCAGTTGTGTCGGAAGCCGAGTCATCGGAGGAGCCGCATGCGACACCTACGAAGGAAAGGCTCACGAGAACCGCACCGGCACGCAGCAGGTTGGATTTCTTCATGTTGTTTCTCCCCCTTGGAGATTGGTGGC
>JBEAXB010000240.1:0-3042 GCA_041160045.1 Actinomycetota bacterium | reverse complement strand
GGAATCTTCACCATCACGCAGGCGCGGTGTGCACTGCTGTGTTCCGGTCTTTTCCATGTGATTGAGCAAACGGCACACGTATTCGCATGTGAGGTCTGCGCGCAATGTCCACGAGGCATTGATATATCCGAAACTGGACGCGAGATTTGGCACTCCTGAGTACGCCAGGCCCTTGTAGGTCCACGTGTTGGAGAAATCGATGGGTGCACCGTCGACAACAAAGTCCATTTCGCAAGTCCATTTCGCCAAGGGTGACGAGATTGAGGCCAGTCGCAGTCACGATGACATCAGCATCGATTCGCTCCCCGGATGCCAACACAATGCCGATGTGGTCGGTGACAACAGAGGCACTTCCCTCTTTGATGGATGTGAACAGATCGCCGTTCGGCACGAGACACAAGCGTTGATCCCAAGGGTTGTACGAGGGCGTGAAGTGGGTATCGACGTCGTAGTCGGGGCCGAGCGCGTCGCGCACACCCTTGAGCAACGCATCTTTCACTTGCTGTGGCTTCGTGCGGGTGCGCTTGTACACCAACTGCTGCATCGAGGTGTTCTTCCAACGCGTGATGCTGTAGGCCAACTTCGAAGGCAATACCTTGCGCAACTTGTCCGCAATCGGATCATGATCAGGACGGGCAACAACGTATGTTGGCGAACGTTGCAACATGGTGACGTGCGCTGCTGTTTTCGCCATTGCCGGAATCAATGTCATTGCTGTTGCACCGGAACCGATGACAACAACCTTCTTGCCGGCGTAGTCAAGGTTTTCAGGCCAGGACTGCGGGTGCACCACGGTGCCGGCGAACTGCGAGAGCCCTGCAAACTCGGGCGTGTACCCACCCTTGTAGCTGTAATACCCCGAACACATGAACAGATAATTGCAGGTGTACGAAATTGCTTCATTCGTATCGGTGCGCGTGGCTTGCACGGTCCACGTTGCAGATTCTGACGACCATTCAGCCTTTGTCACTTGATGCTTGAAGCGGATATTTTTGTCGATACCGAATTCGGATGCGGTCTCGCGAAGGTACGCCAAGATATTCGGGCCATCAGCGATCGACTTTGCCGCTGTCCATGGCTTGAAGCTGTAGCCAAGCGTGTGCATGTCACTGTCGGAACGAACGCCGGGATAACGAAACAAATCCCATGTGCCGCCCATGTCGTTGCGGCCCTCGAGGATTACATATGAACGATTCGTACATTCCTTTTGGAGGAAATAGCCGGCGCCGATTCCCGAGATTCCGGCACCAACAACAACGACATCAAAATGTTCCATACGCCTACAGATTAGGCGAGGTCGGTGGCTGCTCCCGCAAACTGCGACTGATATAGGCGGTAATACGCGCCATGAGATGCCAACAACTCATCATGCGAGCCCTGTTCGACGATGCGGCCGTCTTCCATCACCAGGATGATGTCGGCGTCGCGAATCGTGGACAAGCGGTGCGCAATCACGAAACTGGTGCGCTGGCTGCGCAGCGCCACCATGGCACGCTGAATCAGCACTTCGGTGCGGGTATCGACCGAGCTCGTTGCTTCGTCCAGAATCAGGATGGTTGGGTCAGCCAGGAACGCACGAGCAATCGTGAGCAACTGCTTCTCGCCTGCGCTGACTGCGCCACCTTCGTTGTCGAGCACGGTGTCGTAGCCAAGTGGAAGCGAATGAACGAAACGGTCGACATAGGCGGCTCGTGCGGCTGCCCGAATCTCATCCTCGGAAGCAGTGGGCTTTCCGTATGCGATGTTTTCGCGGATGGTGCCACCGAACAACCATGTGTCTTGCAACACCATTCCGATGTTCGAGCGCAATTCGCTACGAGGCATGAGCGAGATATCGCGTCCATCAAGAGTGATGCGACCACCACTCAATTCGTAGAAGCGCATGATCAGGTTGACAAGAGTTGTCTTGCCGGCACCGGTTGGGCCAACGATGGCCACCGTTGTGCCCGGCTCTGCAACCAAGGAAAGATCTTCGATGAGTGGGCGCGTCGGATCATATGAGAACTTCACATTTTCAAACGCCACGCGTCCGACTACCGGAGGTGACGGCACGAATTCGGCTTCAGCACTTTCTTCTTCGGTGTCGAGCACCTCGAAGACTCGCTCGGCCGACGCAACACCCGACTGCAACACGTTCATCATCGAGGCAGTTTGCGTGAGCGGCTGGGTGAACTGGCGTGAATACTGAATGAACGCCTGAACGTCACCAAGACCCATCGAACCAGATGCAACCCGTAAGCCTCCGACCACAGCGATCATCAGGTAGTTCAGGTTGCCAACAAACATCATGGCCGGCTGAATGGAACCGGACATGAACTGGGCGCCAAAGCCCGATTCGAACAACTTTTCGTTCGTGACCGCGAAACGCTCTTCCACATCTTTTTGGCGACCAAAGGTCTTCACGATCGCATGTCCTGTGAAGGTCTCTTCGATGAGTCCATTCAAGGCACCGGTCTGGGCCCATTGTGCAATGAACTTCTTCTTCGAGCGATTGGCAATCTGCTTCATGGCTCCGATGGAAAGCGGGACAGTAATCAAGGCAATCAATGCGAGAAGCGGTGACAGCACCAGCATCATGACGAGAACACCCACGATGGTGAGGAGCGATGTAATCAATTGGCTCAGCGACTGCTGCAGACTCTGCGAGATGTTGTCGATGTCGTTCGTGACGCGACTCAGCAAGTCGCCGCGGGAATGTTGGTCGATGTAACTCAGTGGCAAACGGTGAATCTTTGCTTCCACATCTGCTCGCAACGTGAACATTGTGCGCTGTACGACTCCGGCCAGCATGAACGTTTGCGAATAGGCAAGCACAAACGACAACACATAGATGGCCATCGCGAACTCCAAGGTGCGATGCAACGATGTGAAATTAACGCCATCTCGTCCATCTCTGCCCGTCAAACCGTCGAACAAGATATCCGTGGCATGTCCAAGGATGCGTGGGCCCGACACGACGAGTGCAACGCTGACAATTGCCATCAACATGATGATGACAACGAGGAATTTTTCTCCGGCCATCAAACGAAGCAGACGGCGCGA
>JBEAXB010000239.1:0-2724 GCA_041160045.1 Actinomycetota bacterium | reverse complement strand
GGCCCCCGAACTACCTGCGCCATCGCTCCCCATCGAAGCAATCGTCCAGGCGATGACCACCACGGGTCTTCCGTCAAACCTCACACCAACTCTGCAAGGTGCGTTCTCTGATATCCCGAGTATCTATGGCAATAACTGTCATGTCGGCTTTTCTGCAATCCGCCCGAAGAAGTGTGAGTACGGGAATCTTGAATCTCCTGTTGTCATCGGTCTCTACGGTGACTCGCACGCTGCCCAATGGTTTCCTGCATTTGAAAAAATCGCCATCAAGCGGAACTGGAAACTGATCGTGTACACGAAACGTGGTTGTCCTCCTGCCGACATACCCGTCTTCAGCAAAGTTCTCGGCAAGGTGTACAACGAGTGCGCTCCATGGCGGGAAAATGTTTTGAAACAGATGGCCATCGATGGTGTTCAGGTTGTTTTTGTTGCCCACTTTGATCGGCTGTTGTCCGCCAGCACGCGCATACCAATGTGGCAAAAGGAATGGCGCGAAGGGCTGCAAGGAACCATCGATGCGCTGAAGGCGATGTCGATTACTCCGGTTTTGATGGAAGACACTGCGTACCCAGGGCAGAATATTCCGACCTGTCTGAGTCGTCACTACACAAACGTTCTGTTGTGTGCACCCATCGTGAGTGCTGCATATCGCGACGACATGACACAGATGCTGCGTGATTTCGATGCTGCGGGGGAAAATGTCGTGTGGACGAACCAATGGTTGTGCGCGGCTGCAGGCTGTCCGCCTGTTGTCGGAAATATTCTCGTGTATCGCGACGATAATCACATGACCGTCGCGTATGCCTCGTTTATTGCGCCATTGCTCGACGAAGCGATTGCTCCAGTTGTCGAGTGGTATGCAAAACCAATTCTTGGCTAATCAACCAGGGCTTGATGCACCAGTTGCTTCAACTGACTGCGAATCGGCCAGGTGCTCGATGGCATCAATTGCGTCATCACCATGTACACCAGATCCTCTTTCGGATCCACGGTGAAGTTCGTGCTTGCAGCACCACCCCAGCCGTAGTCGCCAACACTGCCGGATACTTTTGATTTGACTGGATCGACAGTGACGCTGACGCCAAGCCCGAAGCCAACTCCGTCGAATGTGGTTTCCGAAAACAACGGACGGCCGTATTCGGTGAGGTCTGCATTGTTCGGCAAATGGTTCGATGCCATGAAAGCAACTGTGCGCGCAGACAAAATGCGCGTGCCGTTCAACTCTCCGCCGCCACGCAACATTTCTGCGAACTTCAAATAGTCACTCGTTGTGGAGACAAGTCCGCCACCACCGAGATGTGCAATTGGTTCGTTGAGCGCCCCAGCCCCAGCGGCATCGTTGCGGATTCGCTTCTTATCTGCAGGGTTCGGCACATAGAGCGCAGCCAAGCGGTCGGCTTTGTCTGGTTCGCAATGGAAGGCAGTGTCTGTCATGCCGAGTGGTTCGAAGATGCGCTTTTTCATGAACTCGCCAAGTGTCATGCCCGACAGCACTTCAACAACACGTCCGAGAACATCGATGGACATCGAATAGGCCCATTCGGTTCCGGGTTGGAACATGAGGGGGAGGCTGCCAAGAATGTCGCAGATGTCGGCAAGTGATGCATCTCGCGGGGTGCCCCATTCGAAACCTGCATTGCGGTACATCTGATCAACAGGATTGGCGTAAACAAAACCGTATGTCATGCCTGCGGTGTGTGAAAAGAGATGCCACATTTCCATCGGCTCTGTTACCGGTTCGAAACGCGGTGCAGTCAGAGTGCCGGAACGGAACACCTTCTGATCAGCGAAAGAGGGGATGAACCACTTCACCTGATCATGCATTTCGAAAAGTCCCTCTTCCCAGAGAAGCAGTGCTGCAACTGCGCAGATGGGCTTGGTCATCGAATAGATGCGGTAGATCGTGTCGTCTGCAATCGGCTTGCCATTCTCGACATCGGCATGACCATATTTGGTGCTGTAGGCAAGTTGCCCTGCGCGTGACACGGTGATGTGAAAGCCAGGAAGCTTTCCATCATCGACATATTTGGAGAAGTGCTTCTCGATGCGAGCGAGGCGGGTGGGATCAAGGCCGACGTCGCGCGGGTCTATGGAGATATCAAGATTCGACATGACCGAATCGTAGGTGTGGGGCGCGGGCCGAAACGAGTTAGTCGGCGGGAGTTACAAATTCACGGAATGCAGCGAGAGCGCGTGGGCCATACACGGTGCCGGGGCCGCCACTCATGGAAATGGCAACACCTATTGTTTCTGCCACTTCTGCCTCGGTTGCCTTGTTGATTGCTGCTCCGCGAGCGTGACTTGCAATGCACCCATCGCAACGCACAGCAATTGCAATAGCGAGCGCAATGAGTTCTTTTGTCTTCTTGTCGAGTTCGCCCTCGGCGAATGCTGCAGTATGCAACTGAGAGAAGCCGTCGTACACACCTGGAATCAGGGCACGAAGTTCGCGACCTTCTGCTCCGAGATCCTTGAGAAGGCCTCGACCATGATCATGTGAGTGTTCCGTCATGTCTTCAGTCTGCCGTGTGAAGGAGAAGAATTACAGCAGAACGGACAAAGCATCGTTGTCTGCCACTGCGTGGAGTGAACGCAGCAACATATCGCTCAACAATGCCTGGCCACGTTCATTTTGTTCGGTGAAGCCACCAAATGTGGTGACGCCGTAGGTCACGCAGAAACAGATGCACACAAGGTACTGACGCCATGATTCTTCACGATCAA
>JBEAXB010000238.1:0-4345 GCA_041160045.1 Actinomycetota bacterium | reverse complement strand
GAATCATCAATGTCGGCGTCGATGACATTGGCAGCCACGCTTGGTATTACCGATGTCGACTTGGCGTTTCCCCAAACAATCGATGCTGCGACTCCCGCAATCAACTTCGGTCCCGCACCCACCACACTTGATGCATCGCGAGTTCCCAGCATCATTGCAGCGCGCACCGAACTCACCGCAGTGGTTTCAATGCTGGCCGACGAAGACTTGCGACGAAATATTTGGCCAGCCATGCTCGGCATTGGCACATCGACGGCAGTGGAGAATCCATCTGAATACGTGTCGTCATTGCGCAAGACCCTGCGGGCAACGCGGGCAGCCGTCACGGTGACGACGCCGACCACTCTCACCTTGTCGAGCCGCAGTGGTTCGATTCGCCTCCAGATTCGCAACGACTCGACCGACGATCTGATTGTCCGCGTGCGGTTGTCGAGCGCGAAGCTCACCCTCACAGACCCAAGTCGCATCATCACGTTGACCGCCGGCGGCACCACCGAAGTCAGCGTTCCTGCAGTCACGCGAACGAGCGGCGCCTTCCCCATCTCTGTGTGGGTGGCAACCCCCGTCGGGAACGCAGAAGTGGTTCCCCTCATCACCATCACTGCCAAAGTCACGGCGATTGCCGGATTCGGACAGTTGATCAGCATCTCATTGCTGTTGGTCCTTCTCGCATGGTGGTGGTCAAATCGCCGTTCCGCACGACGCGAGGGCGACGAGCCGACTACGGTTTCCACCCAATGAACGTTCGAATTGTTACCGACTCCTCTTGTGACCTTCCACAAGAAATGGCCGATGCCCTTGGCATCTCGATCGTGCCTCTGAGTGTTCGCTTTGGCGACACCGAGTACATCGATCGCACCACTATTACTGCCACCCAGTTCTGGGCTTTGTGTGCCGCGTCTGCGGTCTTGCCTGAAACCGCGGCTCCTTCGCCTGGTTCGTACGAGCAGAAATTCCGCGAATTGGCTGCTGCTGGTGCCTCGGCCATCGTGGTCATCTGCCTGTCGTCTGATTTGTCAGCCACCATGCAAAGCGCCGAACTGGCCGCACGGGCAGTGAAAGGCGAGATCGACGTGCGAATCGTCGACGGTCGCAGTGCTTCCATGGGTCTTGGGCTTACCGTGCTTGATTGTGCCGAACGAGCAGCCGCCGGCGCCACAGCCGACGACATTGTCGCCCTTGCCGCATCGCTCATTCCCCGCACCCGGGTGTACGCAGCGCTCGACACTCTCGACAACTTGAAAAAGGGTGGTCGAATCGGCGGAGCAAAGGCCATGCTCGCCACTGCGCTCTCCATCAAACCGCTGATCGAGATCAAAAACGGATTGGTCGAAGAAGCCGGCAAGCAGCGCACGCGCTCGAAGGCTCTCGCCTATCTCATCGAACTTCTTCGTCAGCAAGAAGCTCCGATCGAACGTCTCAGTGTTCTCACTGCGCAATGCTCGGACGTCGATGCATTCGTTGCGATGGTCAAAGAGGTCTACTCAGGCGAAGTGATCATCAGCGACATTGGTGCAGTCATCGGCACGCACGCCGGTCAAGGCACCATCGGAATCGCTCTTCGTCTTTCTGCGTAAAGGGGCATACCTCTTAGAGAGGGGTATTCAGAACTAGCGTTGGCGTTGGCTCCCAGTAATGGCTGCATCGCGACACTCCAATGACCTCATAGGTGGCAGGTACCTCCTTGAAGGCACGATTGCATCTGGTGGAATGGCCGACGTATGGCGTGCACGCGATCTGAACTTGGGTCGAACTGTCGCTGTGAAACTTCTTCGTGAGTCCGTTGCCGATGATCCGGTGATTGCAGAACGTTTCCGTCGTGAAGCGCAAGCGCTTGCAAAACTGACTCACCCAAACATTGTTCCGGTGTATGACTGCGTCGAAGAACACGGACAAGTTGCACTGGTCATGCGTCTCATCGAAGGCAAGTCACTGCGCACACTTCTTGATGAAGCCGGTGACGATGGTCGTGCAGGTCAACTCACTGTTCATCTCACCGTGCATATCGGGCGCGCAATTGCAGCCGCTCTTGCAAAAGCGCATGAAGAAAATATCTTGCACCGCGACATCAAGCCCGGGAACATTCTCATCATGGAACGCGGTGAAGTTCTCCTCACCGACTTCGGCATTGCCAAGCCACTCAAAGCAAGCGAAGACGATCAAACAGATCTCACACGTCGCGACATCATGATGGGTACCGCAAAGTATTTGTCGCCCGAGCAGGTGCAAGGCCGCACACTTGATGCCCGTGCCGACATCTATTCGCTTGGTCTTGTTCTGTACGAATGTCTTGCCGGAAACGTGCCTTTTAAAGGCGATAACGACCAGGCAACAGCAATTGCGCGTCTCGAACGTGATCCCACTCCGCTTGGCGGAATCCGTGCCGATGTGCCGAGCACAGTCATCGCTGTCATCCACAAGATGTTGCGCCGCAAACCAGAGAACCGTTTCTCTTCCTGTCATGAAGTTGCAGAAGCACTTGAAACTGCAATTAAGCATGTACACGATGCAGTGACACCTGCGGATGGTTTCTCCTCAACTGCAAGTGCACCAACAACACAGCGCCCGCGACCAGTGCTGAATGATCCACTCATGCCACAACGCGAAGTGCGTCTGCCGACTTCGGCGCCACGCGACACAACGCCGCCGGCTCTTCGCATCGTTCGCGACAAGACGCCTCGTGGTGTGGTCCGTGCCGATAGTGCACTGCCTGCATCGCAGCGCACATCCGTCAAGCGGAACTACATTCCGATTGCATTGCTACTTGTTGCGGCAATGGTGATGTCGGTGATGCTGTGGCGCGGTTTGGAAAACACGAAGTCGTCGACGATCACATCCGTAGTCGACAATGTTGTCGTTGGCCCCGTCAGCGTTGTGAACATCAAAAGCTACGACCCAAACGGCGATGACGGCCTCGAAAATGAAGCGATGATTCCTGCGCTGACCGACAACAATCCCGACACATCCTGGACAACCGTCTGTTACGGGAATCAGTATTTCGGATCCAAAGCCGGCGTCGGCATCCTCGTGCAATTGTCGGGCATTGGCCTTGGCACGCTTGCCACCACCTTTGGCACGGCTCCTTGGAGCGCCGAAGTCTTTGCATCCACATCGGAAACTGTGCCCACGTCTTTGGATGGTTGGGGACTTCGGGTCGCCAATGCATCCAGCCTCACCGCCGGTGCTGCAACATTCGAAGTGGCGTCGCCTGCTCGCAATGTTCTTCTTGTCCTGCGCGAAGCTGGCCGCAGTTCCACCTGCAGCAACAACAACCCGTTCAAGGGTTCGCTCTCAAATCTCAGTTTTACCTCTGCGAAATAGCAGCCTGGCCCAAGTGGCTAGCCTTGGTACATCGCACGTTCTGAAGATGATCTCCTCATTCGCCGCGCCAAACGAGGCGATGGGACCGCCACCGACGCTCTCTTGCGCCTCCATTACGACACTGTGCGGGCCGTCTGTCACCGAATCGTGATTAACCGGTCTGATGCGGAAGATGCCACGCAAAATGCGTTGATCTCAATCGTGAAAGCACTTCCTTCTTTCGATGGCCGATCTCAGTTCTCCACCTGGGTTTATCGCATCGCCACCAATGCCGCCCTCGACGAGGTGCGGCGCATCGGTCGACGTCCACGTCCAACGGACAACGATGCGGTGTACGACTCTCCTCAGAACGATCGCACCGAAGCTGTCGCTGCCCAACTCGATGTCGTATCTGCACTTGCTGAAATCGCCGAGGAATACCGCACCACATTGGTACTTCGCCATGTCGCAGACCTTGAGTACGAAGAGATTGCGGCCATCCAGGGCATCGCTATTGGCACGGTGCGCTCGCGTCTTGCCCGCGGTCGGGCACAATTGGTCGAGATTCTGGGGAACCAAGAACCCCTCTCGAATCGTCAGACAGACAGCAATTCGGCACACGAAAGAGGACATCATGAACAATGACGACCATCTCGATTCCGATCAACTGACCCCGAGCATCATTGCTGCGTTGCGCGATGTCTCCCCAGCGAACGATGCAGTCCGCGATCAACAGATTGCCACTGCCCTTAGCCATCTTGGTGTCGAAGCCCGTGCACCCCGGCGCCCGTGGCTTGCTGCAGTCGCCGCATCTGTTGTTCTCCTCGGGGGTGGCGTCATCATCGGTCGCTCCATCTCGGATTCGAAAAGTACGTATGCCTCCGCATCGCCTAGTGAAACGACAACCACCCTGGCCGCAAAGGGCGATCTGGGGGCCAGCACAACACTTGCCCCAACATGTGCGGCCCGCGCCGGTGGCACATACATCGGTTCGTATTCGGCCAAAGGCCAGCGTTGGCAGATGTATGTATCGGACTCGACTCTG
>JBEAXB010000237.1:0-4757 GCA_041160045.1 Actinomycetota bacterium | reverse complement strand
TGTGGAACTGGTGAGAGTAATAATTCCTGCAGCCATAGCAAACCCTTTCGTTGGTCTCATGCTACTGCTGATGTGATCAGGAATTGGGAGGGCGCAATGAGGCCATGGACTCAATCAGATCAAAGCGCTCGCCGCCGATCAGATCGATGCAATACGGCACTGCCGGCATGACTGCATTCAGACAATCAGCAATGGCCGAGGGCTTTCCCGGGACATTGATAATCAGACACGAACCACGAGTACCGGCAGTCTGGCGCGACAAGATGGCGGTGCTCACAATACGCAACGACACGTGGCGCATGAGTTCGCCAAAACCGGGAAGCATTCGATCGCACACAGCTTCGGTGGCTTCAGGGGTGACATCGCGCGGTGATGGTCCGGTGCCGCCGGTGGTCACGATGAGCGAACATCCCTCGTGGTCAGCAAGATCAATCAGGGTGGCAGAGATGGTGTCTGCAACATCGGGAATCACGCGGGGCACGAACTCGTATTCGCTTGTGATGCAGCGCTCGAGAAAATCGCGCATTGCCGGGCCGCCTTTGTCTTCATAGACGCCAGCTGATGCTCGATCAGAGACAGTCACAAGACCAATGCGCACTGTCATATTGGTTAGTGCTGGTGCTCGAGCCAGCGCTCACAATCAAGCGCGGCCATGCAACCTGAACCTGCAGCGGTGATTGCTTGGCGATACACGGAATCCTGAACATCGCCGCACGCAAAGACGCCATCGATATCGGTGTACGTGGAGCCTTCGCGGGTGAGCAAGTAGCCAGAGTCGGCCATGTTGAGCACGTTCTGGAAAATCGCGGTGTTTGGCTTGTGGCCGATGGCGATGAACAAACCAGTGACAGGCAATTCGCTTGTTGCTCCGGTGACGGTGTCGGTGAGCGTGACGCCAGCGAGTGCCTTGTCGCCGTGAAGTTCCGACACTTTCGAGTTCCAGTGAATTTCGATTTTCTCGTTTGCGATTGCACGGTCTTGCATGATGCGCGATGCGCGCAACGTGTCGCGACGAACAACGAGGTGAACCTTTGTTGCAAACTTCGTGAGGAACATGGCCTCTTCAACAGCCGAGTCTCCGCCACCAACCACGACGATTTCGTGACCGCGGAAAAAGAAGCCGTCACACGTGGCACACGTAGAGACGCCATGGCCAATTAGCTCGGTTTCACGGGGTAAATCGAGCATCAATGACTGTGCGCCGGTGGCCACAATGATGGAGTGAGCCTGGTATTCGGTGTCGCGAACCCACACCTTGAAGGGGCGCTGCGAGAAGTCGACCTTGGTGACTTTTTCGGTGATGAGTTCGGCACCGAAGCGCTCTGCTTGCGAACGAAAGTTCATCATGAGTTCTGGTCCCATGATTCCCTCGGGAAAGCCGGGGAAGTTTTCCACCTCGGTGGTGAGCATGAGTTGTCCGCCTGGCTGATCGCTGCTGGAACTTGGCTCGCCTTCGATCACGAGTGGCTCGAGTGATGCACGAGCGGTGTAGATGGCAGCGGTGAGACCTGCAGGGCCAGAGCCGATGATGATGGTGTTGCGAATGGTTGACATGGTCACTCTTCTTCTGTGTAACGGCGGCGCATAAGAAGGGCTCCGAGAAGACCAAATGCTGCGCTCAGGATGAAATAGGAAATCCACACGGCGGCCTCGTGGTTGACAACGGCATCGAGGGCCGCCTGTAATCCGCGAGTCAAGCCAATAATGAGAAGAACAATGATTCCGCCGATGCCGAAAGCGCCGAGCAGACCAAACACGATGACGCGAGCAGTTTTGACAAGAGGCTGGGTCGTATAGCGACGGATGGTGGAAACGATGCGGTCGATGAAATCAACAGAGCGGTCGGCCCACTCGGGATCAGTTAGGGGGTTCGACACCATCTCGTCAGCCTAACGGTGACAGATGAGTGAGTATCGAGACCACTCGCTAGGGAATCGTGGGCAACGGGGTGCGCGAGGCAACTTCACACGTGATGTGGTTCACGATGTTCAGAGTCGAGTCCGATACATACATCTGCCAACGCTGGCCTTTCAGAGTCGAGTCCGATACATACATCTGCCAACGCTGGCCTTTGGCCGAATACGAACCGATGTATGTGCCACCGGCGCGGGCCGCACATGTTGGGGCAAGCGTTGTGCTGACTCCCAGATTGCCCTTTGCGGCCACGGTGGTTGCCGTTTCGCCGGGCGAGGCAGATGCATACGTACTTTTCGATTCTGTGGTGGAGCGACCAATGACGACACCACCCGCAAGGAGAACTACAGAGGCAGCAACAGCAGCAAGCCATGGGCGACGGGGCCGACTGGCTTCGACACCGAGATGGCCAAGGGCGGCGGCGATGTGGTGATCACGGACGTCATCGCTCGCAGGGGAGACATCGCGCAATGCAGCAATGATGTTTGGGGTCAGTTGATCGGAATCGAGATGGTCGTCATTGTTCATGAGGTCCTCTTTCATGTGCCGAATTGCTGTCTGTCTGACGATTCGAGGGGGCCTCTTGGTTCCCCAGAATCTCGACCAATTGTGCCCGACCGCGGGCAAGGCGCGAGCGCACCGTGCCAATGGCAATGCCCTGGATGGCCGCAATCTCTTCATATTCAAGGTCTGCGACATGGCGAAGGACCAAAGTGGTGCGGTATTCCTCGGGGATTTCAGCTAACGCCGACACGACATCAAGTTGGGCAGCGACTGCTTCGGTGCGATCGTTTTGAGCAGAGTCGTACACGGCGTCGTTGTCGGTTGGACGAGGACGCCGACCAATGCGTCGAACTTCGTCGAGCGCGGCATTGGTGGCGATGCGATAGACCCAGGTAGAGAACTGAGACCGGCCATCGAAGGAAGGAAGCGCTTTCACAATCGAGATCAACGCGTTCTGCGTGGCATCTTCTGCATCAGACCGATTAATCACGATTCGGTGACACACGGCTCGAACGGTGTCGTAATGGAGACGCAAGAGAGCGTCGGTGGCAGCTCCATCGCCTCGTTTGGCGCGGCGAATGAGGAGGTCATCTTCAGTACGTGCGATATCCCAAGGCTAGCCACTTGGATTGGGCTGCTATTTCGCGGAGGTGAAACTGAGCTCTGAGAGCGAACCCCTGAACGGGTTGTTGTTGCTGCAGGTGGAAGTGCGGCCAGCTTCGCGCAGAACAAGAAGAACATTGCGGGCAGGCGAGGCCACTTCGAATGTTGCAGCACCGGCGGTGAGGCTGGATGCATTGGCGACCCGAAGTCCCCAACCATCCAAGGACGTGGGCACGGTTTCTGAGGTGGATGCAAAGACTTCGGCACTCCAGGGAGCAGTGCCAAAGGTGGTGGCAAGCGTGCCAAGGCCGATGCCCGACAACTGCACGAGGATGCCGACGCCAGCTTTGGATCCGAAATATTGATTTCCGTAACAGACGGTTGTCCATGACGTGTCGGGATTGTTGTCGGTCAGAAACTGAATCATGTCTTCGTTTTCGAGGCCGTCTTCGCCGTTCGGGTCGTAGCTTCTGATGCTCGTCACACTGACAGGGCCAACGACAACATTGTCGACAACGGAGGTGATTGTCGATGACTTCGTATTTTCCAAGCCGCGCCATAACATCACCGACATCACCATTGCCGCAACGAGCAGCAATGCAATCGGAATGTAATTGCGCTTGACGGATGTGCGCTGCGATGCAGGCAGTGCGCTGTCGGCACGGGCCACACCGCGAGGTGTTTTGTCGCGAACAACGCGAAGAGCAGCCGGAGTTGTATCACGTGGCTTTGAAGTGGGCAGGCGCACTTCGCGCGACGGCATCAACGGATCATTCAGAACTGGTCGTGGGCGTTGTGTTGTTGGTGCGCTTGCAGTCGAGGAGAAACCATCGGCAGGTGTGATTGCGTCGTGCACATGCTTGATTGCAGTTTCAAGTGCTTCTGCAACTTCGTGACAGGAAGAGAAACGGTTTTCCGGTTTGCGGCGCAACATCTTGTGGATGACAGCGATGACGGTGCTCGGTACATCGGCACGAATTCCGCCAAGTGGAGTGGGGTCACGTTCGAGACGCGCAATTGCTGTTGCTTGGTCGTTATCGCCTTTAAAAGGGACGTTTCCGGCGAGACACTCGTACAGAACAAGACCAAGCGAATAGATGTCGGCGCGAGCATCAAGCGTTCGGCCTTGCACTTGTTCGGGCGACAAATACTTTGCAGTACCCATCATGATGTCGCGACGCGTGAGATCTGTCTGATCGTCTTCACTTGCCTTCAACGGCTTGGCAATACCGAAGTCTGTGAGGAGAACTTCACCGCGTTCCATGATCAGAATGTTCCCAGGCTTGATGTCGCGATGCAGGATATTTTCTTCGTGCGCTTTTGCAAGTGCTGCTGCAATTGCGCGACCGATATGCACGGTGAGATGAACAGTGAGTTGACCTGCACGACCATCGTCACCGGCTTCATCAAGAAGTGTGCGAAGTGATTTGCCTTCGATGAGACGCATGACAAGTGCAACTTGTCCGTGTTCTTCGACGCAGTCATACACCGGAACAATGTTTGGGTGTGTCAATTTTGCAAGCGCTTG
Organism: Actinomycetota bacterium; assembly: GCA_041160045.1. Lineage (GTDB taxonomy): Bacteria > Actinomycetota > Acidimicrobiia > Acidimicrobiales > Ilumatobacteraceae > UBA2093. The sequence continues at coordinate 208 of JBEAXB010000237.1, read as the reverse complement.
CGCTTCGCGACGGAAACGTTCTGCAATCACCGGATCGTCAGCAACGGACTCACGAAGAAGTTTTACAGCGACGGTTCGACCAAGGTTCAGATCGCGTGCACGCCACACATCGGCCATTCCACCAGATGCAATCGTGCCTTCAAGGAGGTACCTGCCACCTATGAGGTCATTGGAGTGTCGCGATGCAGCCATTACTGGGAGCCAACGC
>JBEAXB010000236.1:0-2731 GCA_041160045.1 Actinomycetota bacterium | reverse complement strand
TCGGGGCGGCCCGGAATCTGGCTCGATATTTGTGAGCAGAACAAGGATGCAATTGTGCGCGGTCTCGATGCACTGATTGCAGGACTCGTCGATATCCGCCAAGTTGTTTCTGCCTCCGATCGCGACGGGCTGTTCCAGAGGCTCGATCAGGCACGCAGGGCTCGTCTTAATCTGCCAACTGGGGCAGGCGACATCGAGGAATTGGCGGAAGTGCGTATTCCCATTCCGGACAGACCGGGTGGAGCCGCAGATGTTTTCACCTTGTCCGGTGAACTGGGTGTCAATATCTATGACTTCGAAGTGGTGCACTCTGTCGAAGGTGATCGTGGTGTCATGGTGACAGTCGTGCGTTCAGAGCATGCAGATATTTTCAAGGGCGGACTCATCGCTCGTGGTTTCAGGCCTTCCATCTCGCCGCTGTCGTGACACGTCTGTTTCTGTCTCCCCCTAACGGCGAGTTATCCGCAACCATCGCGGTGCCGGGTTCGAAAAGTATCGCCAATCGAGCACTTGTCTGTGCAATGTTGGCCGATGGCGATAGTCGGTTGAGCGGAATTCCCACTGGCGACGACACCAATGTGATTGTGTCTGTTCTCACCGAGTTGGGAATGTTGACCAAAATCGCAAGCAATGATGTCGTGGTTTCAGGCAGTCGTCAGGTGCGACTTCCCGGCATCGTGGATGCGCAACTCGCAGGAACCTCATCTCGTTTTCTCACTGCACTAGCGGCACTGTCTGAATCAACCACAATCATCGATGGCGGAGATGCCTTGCGTTCTCGTCCGATGAACGACCTGCACGTCGCTCTTTCCGAACTCGGGGCAGATGTGAACCCCTTGGGCGAATCCGGTCATTTGCCGGTGTCGGTATCAATGGGGACGATGATCGGCGGTGAGATTTCCATCAACGGAGATGTCAGCAGCCAATTCATTTCGGCCCTGATGTTGATTGCTCCGGTTCTTCCGCGAGGTTTATCCATCTCGGTTGTCGGGCCTCTTGTTTCGCGCTCCTATGTTGAGATGACCGCTCGGGTGATGTCTGATTTCGGGGTTCCCGTTGTCATTGAAGATTCTCGAATCATCATTAATCAATCGCTCTATCGTCCTCGTGAGTATGTGGTCGAACCAGATTATTCATCAGCTGCTTTCCCGCTCGCCGCAATCGTTATGAAGCATGGCGAAGTGCGAATTCCGCATCTCGGCACCTCGCATCTTCAAGGAGACTCGGCCATCATTGCCATTCTCGAACAGATGGGTGTCGATTGTGTTCGCGACGGAGACGACATCGTGGTGCGTCGGCCTCAGTCGTCGGTGCTGAAACCACTTTCGATGGATATGTCTGATTGCTCAGATCTTGTTCCGGTGGTGGCAACCGTGTGTGCTGTCATTCCCGGTGAGAGTCGAATTTCTGGCGTTGGCTTCATTCGTAATAAGGAAAGTGATCGACTCGGAGATTTGGCGGCCGAACTGATCAAGGCGGGCGCAGACTGTGGTGTGACGGACGATGGCTTGATTATCAGAGGCAGAACTCAACTGCATTCAGCCACATTCGACACCCATCATGATCATCGCTTGGCAATGGCCCTGGCTTTGGTTTCGTTGAACGCTGGTGATTCCACCATCAATAATTCTGGTGTTGTGACGAAGAGCTGGCCATCTTTCTACTCGGATATGTCGCCAATCCTCGGCGTATCCGTACCCGAGAACTAGATTTGCCTGATGAGTGTTGTTGTTGCTGCCTTTGACGTTGATGAAACGTTGACTGTAAGAGATTGTGTGCTTCCGTTCATGCGTCGGGTTGCTGGTTTGTCCATCATGATTCGCACCTCAGTTCGAGCAGTGCCGTTGCTCGTGCGGCGCGACCGCGATGCGATCAAGGCAATGTTCGTTGAAGCGGTCTTTGCCAATGCTCTGACATCAGAGATCGAATCCCATGGCATCGCCTTTGCGGACAAAGTGGCTGGCAATTGGATTCGACAAGATGTGGCGAGCAGGATGCGGTGGCATCAAGAGCAAGGTCATGTTGTTGTATTGGTATCGGCGTCATTGTCTCCCTATCTGTTGCCCCTCGGCGACATGCTGGAAGTCGATGCTGTTCTGTGCACCGAATTGCAAATGATTGATTCGATGTATTCGGGGGCCATCGATGGCCTCAATTGCCGCGGTCCCGAAAAGGCCGTGCGCTTGCGGGCATGGCTTGGTGAAGCTGGTATCGACGAATCTGCACTCGAATATGCCTACGGGGACTCGTCTGGAGATACAGAGCTTCTTGCTATGGCGACGAATGCTGTCTGGGTGAACAAAGTGGTACTCGAAGCGGTTCCTTCATGATTCGCGCTCTCCTGAAAGAAGCACGCCCCACACAGTGGGCAAAGAACCTTCTGGTATTTGCTGCACCAGGCGCCCTTGGTGTCTTGAACGAATGGCAACCATTGTGGAAAACACTTGTCGTGTTTATTGCATTCTGTATGACGGCGAGTGGCACGTATTACTGGAACGACATCAAGGATGTGGCCCAGGATCGACTGCATCCGAAAAAGAAGTTTCGTCCAATCGCTAGTGGAGCCGTTCCGCTCAATGTGGCGCGTGTTGTGGGAACACTTCTTTTGTGCGGTGGACCGGTGGTTGCATGGTTTGTTCGTCCAGAAGCCGGTGGAGTCGTGGCCTTGTACGCAGTTCTCACTATCGGGTACAGCACATGGTGGAAACATGTACCGTTGCTCGACTTGGCG
>JBEAXB010000235.1:0-2740 GCA_041160045.1 Actinomycetota bacterium | reverse complement strand
TACGTGCCGTTCTCGACTCCGGCACCCCGCGAGATCACTTGTCGTACGCAACGCTCAAGGTTCTTGCATCGCTCGACCTGGCTGTCGACTCCGTCGCCGGCTTCACGCGCTATGCAATCGAAGGTGAGCCACGTTCGGCCGCCATCCGCATCGTTGATCGCGGCGGCATCGCCCGCGATCTTTCGTCGCGTGTCGAAACAAACAAAGCTCTTGTTGGTACGAAGCACCGCGTTGCTGCTGACCAGGAAGTTCTCGTTGCACGTGGACGCAAGGACAACCGCACCGTGATCTTTGTTCCCGAAGTGCAGGGCGTTGTCACAGTGGGCATCATGTTGTTGCATGTTGTGTTCCGCGATCAACTGGGTGCTGCAGCCGCGCGTCAAGTGCTGCAGGGCTACGACCGCCGGTACGACCGTCTTGTCGACTGGGTCACTGAATCCGAAGGCTCGTTCAGCGAAGAACGTCTTGGCGAAGTCTCCATCGCAGATCTCCTCATCAATCCTGTGTCAGAGAGTGCAAACCTCTGGCACACCGAAAGCTGACCAACATGTTGGGCATCGGTATCGATGCAGTCGACATCGAACGTTTTCGTCGCTTGCTCGAACGCCGGCCTCAACTGCGCACGCGTCTCTTCACTTCCGATGAACTCACATCGGTTGCTGCCAGCACCGACGACTCTGCATCTCTTGCTGCCCGTTTCGCAGTGCGCGAAGCAACCATGAAGGCACTCGGCGTTGGCCTCGGGGCTTTCGATTTTCACGATGTCTCCGTCGAGAAGCAATCATCCGGGGCTCCTCGCCTCGTGGTCACGGGCCGGGCACTGGCTTTAGCCGAATCCCACGGCGTTGGCGGATGGCATGTCTCCATCACGCACACCGACACGGTCGCCATGGCCGTTGTCGCCGCGCTGTAACCGCGTCAAAGATTGACCATCCCCTAATACGCTGAAGGGGTGATTGCCGTCCTCACGCCAGAGCAAATGAAACTTGCCGATGCCTCTGCATTAGAAGAGGTGGGTTCGGCTCGGGCGAATGTGTTTATTGAGCGTGCTGGTTTTGCGGCGGCTCAAGTGGCACGCAAGATGCTCGGGGGCACGTATGCCCGAAAGATTTTGGTGATTGCTGGCAAGGGCCACAATGGTGATGATGGGCGAGTGGCCGCATATTGGCTTGGCCAGTGGGGCGCTGCCGTCACGATTATTGAGGCGGACAATGCCGCTGGCATGTTCATCGATTTGCGCAGTGCTGATCTTGTTCTCGATGCCGCGTACGGAATTGGTTTTCGGGGAACGTGGGAACCACCGATTGTGTTTGATGTGCCGGTGTTGGCCATTGATATTCCGAGCGGGCTGAATGCGCTTGATGGAACTGTGAATGGTGGAGTGCTTGCAGCGCAACGCACAGTGACATTTGCTGCACCAAAGATAGGCATGTTGCTTGGCGATGGTCCGGAGTTGTGCGGAGAGATCGACATTGTGGATGTTGGTATCGACATCATTGATGACGTTGATACGTGTCTTGTTGAATCGTCTGATGTGGCTGCATGGATTCCACCGCGCGAACGTGATGCGCACAAATGGGATAGCGCTGTGCGTGTTGTTGCAGGCAGTCCCGGTATGGGTGGAGCTGCATCACTCGTGAGTGTTGCTGCGATGCGTGCCGGTGCAGGCATGGTGCACTTGTCGTGGCGCACTGGCGCAGACAATGTTGCGTTACCGACAGAAGTGGTGGGACGCGCATTGCCCGCAACAGGATGGGCTGATTTTGTTGGTGCAGATATCAACAGGTTTGGTGCATTGGTCATCGGGCCAGGGCTCGGACGTGGTGACGATGTGGCTTTAGAAGTGCGGGCTGTGCTTGCATGTGCAGACATCCCGACAGTGATTGATGGTGATGGCATTACAGCTGCCGTCGACCCTGTGGGCGATTATGCAACGCTGCAAGCACGAACAGCAGCAACGGTGCTGACACCACATGACGGAGAATTCGCCGCGCTTGGTGGCGATGCCGGGGCTGTAGATCGAGTGGGAGCCACACGTGCCTTGGCTGAGCGCACTGGGTGCACGATTTTGCGTAAAGGGCCCACCACCATTGTGTGTGACCCAGATGGTGCTGTGTACCTAATCGTTGCTGGTGATGAGCGTCTTGCTACTGCGGGCACGGGCGATGTGCTTGCCGGAATCATTGGTGCGTTGTTGGCACGTGGTTTAGCTGCACCCGAGGCTGCAGCTGCTGGTGCATACATTCACGGAGTCGCAGGTTCTTCGTGTGCGGTCGAGGGCGCGATTGCCCGCGATGTTGCGGCGTTGATTTCCGATGTGATGACAGAGGTGGTCACTGGTGTCCACTGATTTTTCAACGCGTTGGGCGTGGGCAGAAGTGCACACCGGCATCATTCAGGACAACGTTGCGTTGATTGCACAGCGTGTTGCGCCCGCACAGGTGTGGGCAGTGGTGAAAGCCAATGCTTATGGTCACGGAGCAATTCCGGTCGCACAGGCAGCGATCGCTGGTGGCGCCACTGGGCTATGCGTTGCACTTGTTGATGAGGGTGTGGCATTGCGTCGCGCAGGCATCATGGTGCCTATCTTGTTGTTGAGTGAGCAGCCCATCGAGCTTGCCGAGTTGATTGTTGGGTATCACCTGACTCCCACGATCTCAAGCACACGCGCGGCGGCGGCGTTGGCTGCAGCGGCAAATGCAGCAGACCGCACGATCGATGTGCACATCAAGGTGGATAC
>JBEAXB010000042.1:0-6589 GCA_041160045.1 Actinomycetota bacterium | reverse complement strand
TTCTCTCGCCTTGCCACCAGCTCGCCAGTTCGCAATCCTCACGTGCATGGATGCCCGTCTCGATCCTGCGAAGTACGCAGGTCTGGCTGAGGGTGATGCACACGTGATCCGCAACGCAGGTGGTCGCGCAAGTGACGACGCAATCCGATCACTTGTAATTTCCTACAAACTTCTTGGCACCAAGGAATGGTTCGTCATCCACCACACCGATTGCGGAATGGAATTCTTCACGAATGACGTGATGAGTGGACTTCTTGCATCAAGCCTCGAAACCGCACAGCTCGGTGCCGATGGCTTCACAGACATCGGAAAAGGCCCAGGCTCCGACGAAGGTCGTTACATCAATTGGCTCACGATTCCAGACGCTGAGCGCAGCGTGGTCGAAGACGTCACACGCATTCGCAACCACCCACTTGTTCCGAAGAACATTCCTGTGTACGGCTACATCTACGACGTACGGTCAGGTCGTCTTGTCGAGATTCCTGCTGCAACAACAGCAGGCAAGGCCAAGTAGGCCAAAACTTCACACTCAACTAGCCGACCATCGTCGCTCTCGACTGAGAAGTTACGGAGCGATGATGAGTCGAGCGATGAGTCCGTCTTTGATGTGGAATTCATAGGACAAATCGACCTGGCCACCTGGGAAATTTCCCGCGAGATGGTTGATGATCCGCCAACAATCGGGTGATGTCTCTTCGGCAGCAACCAGAGTACGGGTGTAGGTGTACTCCGACCCTGCATTCCGCAGGAACGACTCCACACCGATGATGCCCTCGTACGTGCGTCCGTCATCAACAACACTTGCGTCGACTGCGAACTGCGCAAGTGCAGTCGGAACATCCCGACGATCGTGCGCAGCCTGATACATCGAGATGGCTTGCGGGACCATTACTTGTGCCATTCGTATCGTCGCTCGATGTGAGCTACTTCGACGGTGTAGCCCTCGTAGAAATGTTCGCGACCCAAAGTTTGTGCCTCTAGATGCTCGTTGAGATCGCGCCATTGACTGATGGATTCCTCGGAATCAAAGTACGACACAGTGACGCCGTCGCCGGTCTCTCCGTCTCTGAAGCTGAAATGGGATTGATAGCCAGGTTGACTGGCGACCAAGTGCTCCATCTTTTCAGACCATTCGCTATACAAATCCGAATGGTCAGGTGTTCTCGTTGAACGAAATATGACGATGTACATGATTGAACGATTACCAGTAGCCCTTCATCAGTTCAGTTGACCACGACGGCTGCGAGACATCCCCACGAGGGCCAAACTCAACCATCCACGGCTTGATGTCGACAACTGGCGTCCCGTCAATTGCATCAAGGCCAGCAACGTGAACTGTCGACCCTTCGACTTTGATGATTCGACACACCGTGACACCGAGCCGATTCGGCCTGTCCTTTGCTCGTTGCGCAAAGATGCCAACTTCCGGCCAGTCCTTGTTGCCTCTTGGGTGTCGTGACATCTTTGATTCGTCCCAAGTGGCCTTATCGAATATGTACACAACAATGCAATGAGAAAAACTCTCGAGCCCCATCAACGACCGCGCATCAAACGGTTCAATCAACTCGATACGAGATGATTCTTCATCCCACGAATCATCTTCAGGCTCGCTACGGGAACTGTGAACCGATCCGACTGCATTGATTTCATATTGATTACCCACGTGGTAACAATAATCAGTTGCGCGTCAAGTCGGTGGCCACATCGCCTGCACCAAGCACGATTTCATTCGGGTTCGCGCCACCATTGGTTTTGACGCCCATGAGTGTGAAGTACATCAATCGACATCGACGAGAACTCTTGTCCTTTCTTCATGCCTTCTCTTGTATCGAAGTTCATTCACCGCAAGACTTCAGACAGAGAGATGGAGCGATATGTCGACAACATCAATGTCCCGAGGTTCAGATAGATCAGATCGGGAAATTCGACTTGCATGGCAGTTCTTTGCCGGCACTTTCGTGGCTCTTGTCTTGAATGGAATCTGGTCCATGATTGTGGGCACTGCATCCCCTGGAGCGGACGAGGAAGACCTAGTGCAGGGATGGGAAGGCGTTCTACGAAATCTGCCTGCTTACCTACTCCTTGTTACGGTTGCATCCTTGAGTGTCTGGTTTGCAACTCAAGGTGGCGTGCATGAATCACGGCGAGCAAAGTCTGCTCTCATTGCTTCATCTTTGGTTCTCTTGTTCGCGCTGAGTTCGGTGACTCGGGATGCCGCCGAAGTTGTCATGACTACTCGGGCCGCCACAATGGCGTGGGTGACCTTTGGAGTTGATGCGGTTGTGGTGGGACTGGTCTTCATCGCGGCACGGCGGCGAATCAGGCGCGCTTCAGGTCGGTGACCACGCCACCCTTGGTTTAGGCAACCCAAGAAAATAGTTATTCAAGATGCTTGTGCGCGAAACCACTCAATAGTTGTTGTGAGCGAGTCGACAAGTGGGGTTGCATGGTCTCCAAACACAGATGCATACGCAGAGTGATCGACAACGAAGTCCTCTTCGAACTCGTACAACATTTCAATCAGTTCACGCGCTGGAGGAATGAACAAACCTGCCATGCGCATCTTTCCTTTTCCCAACTTTGTTGAACGTGGCTGGGTGCCTGCAATGTCAGCTGCCATCTCCAAAAAGCGGCGGTTAGTGACAGCGGGTGCATTAGGTACGTGCCATGCGCGACCAAGTGAGCGATTGTCTAGCCCTAAGCGAACAAGCGCCTCCCCGAAATCACGCACATAGGTGTACGAGTGCAGCGCATCGGGATTGCCCATCACTTCTGCTTTCTTCCCAGCGATGATGCGCGGGAAGTATCGATCGCCTACTGCTGAATCGTTGGCATGTGGCCCAAAAAAATCTGAACTACGACCAGCCGTGACACGTAGTCGGCCAGCATCCGATTCTGCTTTCAACGACTTCCACAAGTCGGCACGCACTTTTCCTTTTCGACCCGTAGACGCCAACGGCATGTCTTCAGTCATCGGTTTTTTCACTGGGCCATAGCCGTACAAGTTTTCAATCACGACGAGCACAGCATCGTTTTTTTGCACCGCGTTCACAATGCTCTGTTGCAATGGCGGAAAGTCCTCGCGATAGCGGTGATACTCAGGCGACGACGCTTGATACACAACTTCTGCACCTGCGATAACGGAAGCGAGATGTTCGGTGTCAAGTGCATCAACGACTGTCGCTTGCGCGCCGGGAATCTGCGTTCCGGAGCGACTGAGCACATGTGCCTCAATCCCCCGCGACGTCAACGCATCAACAATTGCTCGACCTACCGGCCCAGCACCAACTACCACGTGTCTGCTCATGTCAACTGTCCTCCGACTTCTCTTGACTCAAATAGTGAGCACTGCTCACAATACGGGATGGCGACACAGAAATCAAGAGCGGTGCTCACATTTTTGCGATAGGTAATTTAGACTGACTCCGTGACAGGCAAACGAGCAGTTGCGAGAACAGAAACAACAGCAGCCATAATTCGCCACGCCCGACGCCAGTTAGAGACGCGAGGAGCTGCGAACATCTCTCTCCGCGAAATTGCTCGAGATCTCGACATGGCTAGCTCGGCCATTTACCGATACTTCGAGAGCCGAGATCAACTTCTAACGCTGTTGATCATCGATGCGTACAACCGACTGGGTGCCGCCATTGAAGACGCAGATGCAGCCTGCGACCGCGATGACTTGATTGGTCGCTGGATTGCGATTGCAGGAGCCTTTCGCGGTTGGGCCTTAATTAATCAAGCAGACTACGGACTTGTCTTTGGAACACCTGTTCCTGGATACGAGGCGCCAGAAGACACCAATGCGGCCGGATTGCGGTACACAAACGTGGTTGTTCGGTTAGTAGCGGATGCAACGGCACGTGGTTGCACATCAGCAATTGAATCTCCAAGAATCAAAGGCCTCGCCAGCGAATACCGCAATGTGAAAAAAGCAATTGGAGTCAATGCACCCGACGCAACACTGCTCGCTGGGCTATCGGCATGGGCTTCCGTATTTGGTGCAATCAACCTGGAAATCTTTGGACATGTTGACAATGTGTACACGGATCCCGGAGTTCATTTTGCGGCACTTGTTGACATGCTTGGCCGTCAATTAGTGGGACTCACCTAAAGATTCAGTAGCGTCGCAGCTCGGTAGCAACACCACCGGCAACGCGCACGATGTCGGCTGGCGCCGCACCGAAGTTGTCGTTCCATGTTCCCGCTGCTGCCCACACCTCGTCGCACTGCAACAAGTCCGGATCAACTAACACGTAGTTGCGTGCTGTGACCAAAGGGAGGCACGCCATCGTTGATTTGTGAATCCCTTTGCGCACCACCTCGATGTGATTATCCGAGGCGATAGAGCGCATTACCATTTGACTGATGATCTCAAGACGCATAGCCATCGTTTGGCTTCAAGTGGTGCTAGCTGGGGTGTTTATCTACTCACTCATTCTCGTGCTTGCGGGGAGAACAGCCGGCTCTTTCTTCGTATGGTTCGGATTTGGTCCAGATGAATCGATAGACACCAGTGCGGTTCGTGACTATCTGAGACTGCCATTCATGGTTCTCGGTGCGGTGATGGCCGGCTGGTCCCTTCTGATGATGCAGTTGGTGCGCGGCCCACTCAGAGGCGGGTCGCGATGGGCATGGTTGATGCTCGTGCAATCTCTTGTGCTGTGGTTTCTTCTCGACACTGGAATGTCTCTCGTGCTCGGGTATCCCACCCATGCACTCTTCAACGTGCCGTTTGCTGTTGCCCTTGGGATTCCCCTGCTGAGCCTCCAGCCGCCGAAGTAGTGAGAGTTCTCAGCCGCGTTTCAGGTCGGTGACCACGCCACCGGCAATTCGCACGATGTCCGCTGGCGCAGCGCCGAAGTTGTCGTTCCACGTTCCCGCAGCGGCCCACACCTCGTCGTACTGCAACAAGTCTGGATCGACGAACACTCGCAACTGTGTGCTGTGACCAAAGAGAGACACGCCACCCTTGGTTTATGAAACCTAAGTCGTTCTCGACTTATGCCAACTCTGTGACCATTACAGCTCGCGACTTACGAACCTTCGCCATCGGCAACAACCAATCGCCTTCTTGATCGCGATAGCCCAATGGCATCAACACCACTGAGCGCAGTCCGCGCTCTTTCAATCCGAGGATGGTATCAACGGCTTCCGGGTTGAAGCCCTCGATAGGTGTGCTGTCGACTTGCTGCTCAGCTGCTGCCAGCAATGCAAATCCCACCGCGATATACGTCTGGCGGGCAGCGTGTGCGTAGTTGATCTCCGGATCACGCGGCACATAGTTGGCTTTCAGGAAGTCGAAGTAACCACGCAACGTCGGTAAATCGCCACGAGCTTCTACGGTCAGATCAACAACTTCATCAATACGCGCCGCTGTGTAGTTATCCCACGCTGCGAAGACAAGAAGGTGGGATCCATCGGTGATTTGAGCCTGACCATTCGCGGCTTCAGCAATCTTGGCGCGGAGGTCTGGGTTTGTGATGACGAATAACTCGAACGGTTGCAGGCCGCTTGACGTCGGGGCCATGCGAACTGCTTCGATAATCGCTTCGACCCGTTCCGGCGGTACCGGAGTTGATGGGTTCATTTTCTTTGTGGCGTAGCGCCAGCCCATATGATCAGACAAAGTCCTCGTGGTCATCTTCGTGCTCCTTCTCGAGTCTCGACGCTCATCACTGATGCAATAAACGCCAGTTGATAACGGTACTCGCCGGAGCGCAGTAATGAGCGAGAATTGATTCCATGAAACGGCGATTTGTCCAAGTTGATGTGTTTGGAGACACTCCGTATCGCGGGAATCCACTCGCCGTGGTTGTCGACGCTGATGGTTTGACCACAGCTGACATGCAGACATTTGCCAAATGGACAAACCTGTCCGAAACAACCTTTCTCCTTCCTCCCACGCAAGCTTCAGCCGACTATCGGGTCAGGATCTTCACACCCACCGAAGAGCTTCCCTTCGCGGGCCACCCAACTCTTGGTTCAGCGCATGCATGGCTCACAAATGGAGGCATGCCGAAAGGTGGCGACATCATTGTGCAGGAATGCGAAGTCGGTCTCATCACCGTGCGTCGCGATGACAACTCACTTTCCTTTGTTGCACCACCGTTGTTGAGGAGTGGAGCGGTGGACGAGCCCTTGCTACACGAGGCAGCAGAGTCGCTCGGCATCAATCGTGATTCCATCATCGATGCTTCTTGGATTGATAATGGGCCTGGCTGGCTGGGAATCCTTCTCGCCTCGGCCGAGGAAGTGCTGGCAATTCGACCGAAAGCAATGCGGCTGACATTAGGAGTCGCCGGAGCACACTCGCCCCAATCAAGATTTGCGTATGAGGTTCGTGCCTTCTATTCATCCAACGGAATCACACTTGAAGATCCTGTCACTGGAAGCCTCAACGCATCACTAGCTCAATGGTTGATTGGCTCAGGTCGCTTCTCTGCTCCATACCTTGCTTCTCAAGGAACCGCGATTGGATACGCAGGTGTTGTGCAAGTAGAAGTCGATGATTCACATTACGTTTGGATTGGCGGAAGCGTGGTGACTTGTATTTCCGGCGAAGTCCAGATTTGAAACCCGGAATCAG
>JBEAXB010000234.1:0-2745 GCA_041160045.1 Actinomycetota bacterium | reverse complement strand
AATGTCGGCGGTTCCGAGTTCTTCTTCCTCTGTTGTCAATCGGGCGCCCCACATGCAGCCAAGACTGATGAAGATGAAAGGCACAACAAACGACAACAACTCAGCAGAGAGGTAACCAGCCTCCGATGTGTAATCCGTGATGCGAATGATCTCCTTAATCACATCGGGAAATTCGTCGATCAGAGCAGACCACCCTTCAGACGATGATCGAACAGTTGGGTATACGGAGAGTTGCAGCACGACAAGCGCAACGACACCAAACATCCATCCGAACGCTCCACGAAGATGATCGCGGATGGACTTGGCAAAGAGTGCGCTATGAAACATCGTCGTCGTTCTCCGTTTGCGAAAGAAAGATTTCCTCAAGTGATGGTTCCTTCGAACTGACCCCGATTGCTCCGAGGTCAACCGCAATCCGCAGCAACTCTGTTTCCGGCCCGACAATGTGGCACTCAATCGTGTTGCCATCACGCGACACATGCTCTACCCCCGGACAGAACGTGAATCGCTCTGTCGACACTTGCTCAGGGAAATCAAAACTCACGATGCGTGAAATGCGTGATTTCAACGAGAGCACGTCATCAACCACCACGAGATGACCCTGGTTGACAATCGCAACTCGCGAGGCAAGTTGCTCCACTTCATGCATGAGATGTGAAGACAGAAGCACAGCTGCCCCAGCATCACGCGCCTCGAGAAGAATGAGTTCGAATTGGTGCTGCACAATCGGATCGAGACCCGACGTCGGCTCATCCAATATCAAGACCTTCGGGTCATGCATGAATGCTTGCACCACACCCACCTTTTGTTTCGTCCCCTTGGATAACCCACCAATGTGGGCTGTTGTATTGAGAGACAATCGATCTGCCAGATCCTTCATTCGGTCGGTGCAATCAAGGCCTCGCATGCGCGACATGAAAGTCAGATATTCCTTCACTGTCAGGTTCTTGTAAATACCCAAAGTCCCCGGCAGGTAACCAATGTCGGCTCTGATGCTCGGCGGAGCATTTGCTACCGAAGTGCCAAGTACATAAGCAGATCCAGAGGTGATGTGTAGCAAACCTGTGAGCATGCGCATCACGGTCGTTTTGCCAGAGCCATTAGGCCCGACGAATCCGACCACTTCTCCACGGTGCACATCGAAAGAGATGTTCTCCACTCCGCGTTGTGCCCCATAGAACTTGGTCAGCCCTCGCAGTGACAAACCGGCGTTCACATCAATGGTCACCACGTCAGGTTAAGCAAGGGGTCGAATGTGGAGACAGGACACACGTACTTTGCTGCAATTCACTGATCTGGGCACAACATTGGATAATTACAAAGGCAAGACACTCATGGAGCGAAACGGGACACGCGAATCGATTTCGAAACATACCGCATTCTCTGGTGCGGTTCGACTTCCATCACTTGGCTTGCGAAATTCTGACCAGCATCTCCTATGGTTTGCTGTACCGACCGAGGAGCGTCTCATGACCGACACACACAACAGCCGCAAGCCAGACTACGAAACTCTTGTCAACGAGCGTCGCAGTATTCGTGGGTACAAGCCCGACGCGATTCCAAAGAGTGTCATCGACGAAATCATCGAAATTGCAAAGCGCGCTCCATCATCGATGAACACGCAGCCGTGGCACTTTCATGCAGTCACTGGCGACCCGCTCGAGAAGATTCGCGAAGGAAACACCGAGCGCATGATGGCCGGTTCCGCTGTCGACCGTGAGATCAAGATGAATCATGGCTACGAAGGTGTGCACCGTGATCGCCAAGTTGAAATCGCAAAGCAATTGTTCTCTGCGATGGGAATCGAACGCGATGATAAGCCACGTCGCCAGGATTGGGTGATGCGTGGCTTCCGCCAGTTCGACGCGCCTGTCTCCATCGTGATCACCATCGACAAGGCTCTCGAGCACGACACTGTCGCTCATTTCGATTGCGGTGCAGCCACCTATGGTCTGGTTCTCGCTGCGTGGTCGAAGGGCCTCGGCTCCGTTATCAACGGACAAGGCATCATGCAGTCCTCGGTTGTGCGTGAGTACGCAAATATCCCCGAAGATCAGGTCATCATGACCTGTGTTGCAATGGGATACCCGAATACGGAATTCGTGGCCAACGATGTTCGTTCACTGCGCGCACCAAACGAATCAGTCGTTTCTTACATCGGATTTGATTAATACCCTTCGTCGCCCGTGAGTGCTTATAACTGCGAGATATTCATGTTGAGTTGAATCAGCAAGATGATGATTGCCGTAGACACTGTGAGTACTCCACCAATGAGAACTTTGATGCTGCCGTTTAGTTTCCCCATCTGAACTTCGAGCCCATTCATTTTCTGCTCGATGCGATCCATCCGGTGTTCCAGCCCATCCATCCGTCGATCCAAAAGGTCGACGCGTCGGTCCAAACCGTCAATTCGCTGATCCAAAGCATCAATGCGTTGTTCGAAACCATCCAAACGACGATCGAAACCATCCATGCGACGCTCGAGTCCATCGATCTGTTTTTCGATGCCGTGAATTTGCATCTTGACCGGATTGAAGTCGGACACTCTGGCAACATCGCCCCAGCCACTCGGTGGCAGGTGGTTCATCATTGTTCGTCATGGTATTTCCCTTTCCGCAGGCTGTCCAGAACATGTGTGAATGGAAGAGGGCCGGGTGGAACCCAGGTGAATTTGGGTGCTCAAGCAAGTGGCAGAATGTTCACACGAGGGGGTTCTGATGCCACGATTACGACAAGTTCCACGGG
>JBEAXB010000233.1:0-3394 GCA_041160045.1 Actinomycetota bacterium | reverse complement strand
AAATAGATCTTCGTCACACCGATGCATTGTCGATGGCCGACTCCGTCATGACATTCCGCATGATCGTGAAGGAAATCGCTGCAATGAACAACGTGCACGCCACGTTCATGCCAAAGCCTCTCGAAGGTGTTCAAGGCTCGGGCATGCACTTGCACTTGTCCTTGTTCTCTGGTGACACCAACGCGTTCTATTCAGCAGATGACCCGAACAACTTGTCCCCTGTTGCAAAATCATTCATGGCCGGCTTGCTGCGTCATGCCGCTGAAATCACCGCTGTTACCAACCAAACGGTCAACAGCTACAAGCGTCTCGTCCCTGGCTTCGAAGCACCCGTGCACATCAGCTGGGCCCGCAACAACCGCAGTGGCCTCATTCGCGTACCGATTCCGAAGCGTGGCAGCGTGAGTGCAACCCGCATCGAATACCGCTCGCCAGACCCAGCGTGCAACCCATACCTTGCATTCTCTGTCATTCTTGCCGCAGGCATGAAGGGCATCCGCGAGGGCTACGAACTTGCACCCGAGGCCGACGCCAACTTATTTGAGATGGACGATGCCGCACTCGAGAAGCTCGGCATCTATCAATTGCCACAGTCACTGAACGATGCACTTAAGGTGATGGAAACGTCTGAGCTTGTTCAAGATCAAGAAGCATTGGGCGAACACATCTTCGAATGGTTCCTGCGCAACAAGCGTCACGAATGGCGCGAATACAAAACGCAAGTGACTCCGTTCGAACTCAATCGCTACCTGAAGTTGTTGTAACAAATCACCATGGCCACCTCCGACATGATTGTTGTGTTCCCTGCGAACCCCACACCTGATTTGGCGCGCACCCTCGATTTGGGTGGGTATCGCTGGAAAGCCGTGTCGGGCGCAGATGAAGCGGGCAAGTGCGAACCACAAGCTGGCTGGATGGGTGCCATCGTTGCATGCGATGAAGACCCCGAGGCAGCCTGGGCATTCGTGCGCGCACTACGCAAGCGCGACAACGCCATCGATTCAGTCATCGTTCTGGTGTCTGGTGCGCAACTGGGTGATCTTGAATTGCGCGATGATTTGTTCGACGATTTCTGCTTGTCCCCATTTCACCCCCGCGAACTCGAAGCACGTCTTCGTCACCTGTTCTCAAGCACCGAAAGTGGCCTACGCCCCGAACTTGTCGAACACAGTGGCCTGATTCTCAATCTCGAGACCTACCAAGCCACGTTCAACGGCCATGCGCTTGATCTCACCTTCATGGAATATGAACTGCTGAAATTCCTCGCCCAGAACCCAGGCAAAGTGTTCACCCGGGAAATGCTTCTGTCGCGCGTCTGGGGCTATGAGTACTACGGCGGGGCCCGCACGGTGGATGTTCACGTGCGTCGCCTGCGCGCAAAGCTTGGCGAAGAACACGCCAACCTCATCCAGACCGTTCGTAGCGTCGGCTACCGCTTCGGTCAATCCCGCTGGGGCTCCTGACCCTCATTTCCGCTCGGCAATTTTGACCATCTGAGCGTGAACTCTGACCACCAGAAACCGTTGAATAATTTTCACATGGGGGTTCTATGGTGTGGTGATGCCATTAGGGGACAACGCAGCAAAGACAATTGGTCGGGAATCGCAGCTATGCCTCGTTGATGACGCACTTCTCAATGTTGCAAACCGAATCAGCACGTCTCTTCTGTTTTCAGGCGAACCCGGAATCGGAAAATCGCATCTGCTGCGCGAGACAGTTGTTCGTGGTCGAGCCCGATCACTGCGTGTCATTGCCCTGCGCTGCCTGCAGAGCGACACCACCGAACCATTCGCGTTCTTCCTACGCCTCGGAACAATCCTTGAAGTCTCGACTCCGACAACATTGGACACGGATACAGCGCGATTCCAATTTGGCAGACTCGTCCTCGATGAAGCAGCAAAAGTTCCCACACTGATCGTTATCGATGACCTGCAGTGGTGCGATTACCTTTCCTCCATTGCCATCGTTCACTTATTCGATTACAGCACCACTCTTGGTCTCGGGCTTATCTTTTCCACCCGCCCGATTGAAGAAACAGAAGATGAAAATGTCATCCCAAATCTGCGTACTTTGTCGCGGTTGATGAATCATGTTCCGCTTCCTGGGCTGACGCGCACCGAATTGTCACTCATGGTTGCAAACGAAGTGGAAGACGAACTTCAGTCATCCACTGAAGACTTTCTTCTTCGACTCACCAATGGAAACCCATTTTTCATTCTCGAACTTCTTCGTACCAACAACACCTCCGAATCACTGTTGCATGTCACCGTTCCCCGTGAAGTCGAGGCCATCCTGGACCAGCGCATCAACCTCTTGGAAGACAACGAAGAAATAGTTGCCATCGCTGCGCTATTGGGCGTACAAGGTGAAAGACGAATACTCAGCCACACCCTTGCACTCCTTGGTTTCGATGACACCAAGGTCACTGCAGTTCTGCAACAAGCCGAACATCTCGATTTGTTGACACTTAGCCTCACCACATACGAATTTCGCCACTCCCTGTACACCCACCGACTCGCAGCACGTTTATCATTTCTGCGTCGTTGCACATTCCACGGAGCCATAGCAACAACGCTCTTCCACGATTCGCGGTTTCTCGCTGCACTCACCCACCTTGTCGCTGCAGGCTCATCCATCGATCTGGATGTTGGCGTGCCACTGGCACGTATCGCCTTTGAACTTTCCGAGGCAAAGGGCGACCACGCCGGCATTGCAGATGCAGGAACATGGCTGCTCGAATTCGGACCAACAGACAATGCTTCACGAATCCAGACACTGATTACTTTGTCAAAGGCGCAACTCTCCATTGGCCGCCGCAGCGAGAGCAGAAGAAACGCACAGCTTGCAGTCGAACTCTCCCGAAGTGAAGGCGATGTGGAGTCCGAGGCAGCGGCAATCATGCAATGGGCTGCTCGTTCGGATTTCACGCCCGATCGGGCTCCGATAATCGCAGCGTTCGAGAATCTCGATGTTGCATCGCTCAATACCGAAACCCGTATCAGCGCACTCAGTTCCTATGCCCTCGCCGTCACGATGATTCCGACCGATGAATACGTCTCCGTGTCTTCGGCCTCACGACTCATCTCTGCTTTCGGCGACCAATCAGCGCTCGAGCTGAATGACGAAACGTCGCAGTCGGCTGCATGGAACTGGGATGTTCAATCCGATCTGGCTCGTCAACTCGCGAAGAGCGCACTCGATGAAGCACGAACCAACCAATCTCTTCCTATACCGGATGCCACAGAAGTGCAGGCTCTGCTTGCATGGCGTCAGGCCCATCGGGCGCCGGAATTCATGGATGAACGAATGCAGGTCACCAACCGTGCAATGTCGCTAGTAAATGATGCAAGTCCCCAGGTGGAGTCGGTTCGTTTCTGTCACATTCTTGATCTTT
>JBEAXB010000232.1:0-2753 GCA_041160045.1 Actinomycetota bacterium | reverse complement strand
GCCGAATCACGAGGCTCGATTGGTTTCTGTGCGATTAATTTCTCCGGGAGAACGTAATCAATGTCTGACAGTTGCACCCGTAAAGGTTAGGGGTTGGCGAGGTGGGTTCGGGCAGCATCCATCGCGATACGCCCCCTTGGTGTGCGAGCAATGAGACCCTGTTGAATCAGGAACGGTTCGTACACATCTTCAACTGTTTCGGGTTGCTCGCCAACAGCAATCGCCAACGTAGTGAGACCCACGGGTCCCCCTTCGAACTGCTCGCACAAACTGCGCAGGATGGCCCTGTCGACTTTGTCGAGGCCAAGTTCGTCGACTCCGAAAACACGCAGGGCTTCGAGTGCGGTATCGGAATCAATGTTTCCGTCACCTCGGACTTCGGCAAAATCTCGAACGCGACGAAGAAGTCTGTTGGCAATTCGTGGGGTTCCGCGACTGCGACGCGCAATTTGGGCCGATGCATCTTGAGTGAGCGGAACATCGAGAATCCGGGCGGCGCGAACGATGATGGCATCGAGTTCCTGCGCATCGTAATAATCAAGGCGCGCGACAAGACCGAAACGGTCACGAAGCGGACCAGTGATCATCCCTGTTCGGGTGGTGGCACCGATCAGGGTGAAGCGAGGCAACGACAGACGAATCGAGGATGCTGCAGGACCTTTTCCGACGACGATGTCAATCTGAAAATCCTCCATTGCCGGATACAAAATCTCTTCGACCGAACGAGAGAGGCGGTGAATCTCATCGATGAACAACACATCGCCTTCGCCCAACTTGGTGAGAATCGATGCCAGATCTCCGGCGCGCTCAAGTGCGGGGCCACTCGTGATATGTAGTGCAACACCCATTTCGGCGGCCACGATGCATGCCATCGTGGTTTTGCCAAGCCCGGGAGGACCTGCGAGCAAAATATGATCTGCTGCTTGTCCGCGCTGCTTGGCAGCTCCGAGAACAATGTCGAGATGTTCTTTTAGTTCGCGCTGACCGACAAATTCATCGAGATGACGAGGCCGCAAACCTGCTTCTTCAGAGACCTCTCGCTCAGAGGCAAGAACGGGTTCCAAAAATTCATCCCGCACGACGGGCTCCGAGCAAAGCTAGGGCGTCGCGCAACATTGTCTCTGCGCTATCGGCAGTCGTCAACAAACGCATCGTGTCGCGCACTTCGTCGGGGCCGTATCCGAGTGCAGTCAGCGCTTCGCGCACATCGGCTGCAGACGACTGCACGGTGTCGGAAGGATCGACAACGGACAAACCCTCGAGGTTGAGGCGGGATTTCAATTCGACCATCAGACGTTCAGCAGTTTTCTTGCCGACTCCAGGAACGACAGTGAGTGCACCCAGATCACCAGATGTCACGACGGTGACAAGCGCTGTTGGCGAATACGTTGACAGAATCGCCATTGCCATCGATGGACCAATTCCGTGGGTGGCAATCAAGACATTGAAAGTGTCGCGTTCAATGCGGGTGACGAAACCAAACAGTGTTTGTGCATCTTCACGAATGTGTTGATGCACGTGAAGAAATGTGGAAACGGTTGGTTCGAGTTCGGCAAAGGTGGCCGACGTGACGGTGCACAGATATCCGACTCCGGCAACTTCGAGAAGGACAGTTCCGGGTGTGAAGCGTTCGAGCACGGTTCCGCGAAGACTGCCTATCACCGTTTGCTCCTAGCGATGGCGGCATCGCGCGATGCAATAAATGGCGCCATCGAGCAGTGACACAATGCGACGGCGGCAGCATCGGCAGCATCGGCAGGCTCTGGTACGGACTGCAAACCGAGACGTTGTTGCACCATTTGCCCAATCTGATCCTTGGTGGCACTGCCCCACCCCACCACGGTGTTTTTCACTTGCGATGGTGTGTATTGAGCAACGATGCAACCAGCACGGGCCGCAAGTGCGAGCACGATTCCGCTTGCTTGCCCCACCCCCATCGCGGTGCTCACGTTGTTCTGGAAGAACACCTGCTCAACGGCAACGGCGTGTGGTCGGAATTCTGACAACAGCGACTCGATCTCGCCGTGGATCTCTGCCAAACGGTCATGCAATGCATTTGTTGGGGCCGTACGCAGCACCCCGATGGCTAATGCCCGGATCTGCTGGGTGGATGTCATCTCGAGAACGGCATACCCACAGCGAGTGAGGCCCGGATCGATGCCAAGCACCACATGGCCACGGTTGTCGTCAGGGGCGAACATATGTTCCATGGTATCGGAACAAGGCTGTCCGATGGGGAATATCAGCGAGCAGCCTCGACTGCTGCCACCAGCTCTTCGACTGGCCGGAAGGTCAAGCCAGCAATGGCTCTGTGCACATAACGGATCACGCCTTGCGCGTCAATGACAAACACGCTGCGTCGCGGGAACCCAAGTGGGCCCACGGTGCCATACAGCCCTGCGACCGACTTATCGGTGTCTGAGAGAAGGGGGAAACCAAAGCCATGCTTGCCGGCGAACTGTTCGTGGCTGGCGACATCTTGAGCCGACACTGCCAGAACCTGTGCACCGACGCCAGAGAAAGCCGACAGCTCGTTGTTGTACGAGTTGAGTTGCTTTGTGCAGACCGGCGTGTCGTCGCCTGGGTAGAACACAAGCACCACTGGTTGACCGCGAAACGAAGAAAGTGAATAGGACTTATCGCCTGTTCCGGGAAGTGTGAAGTCTGGGGCTGTGTCCCCTACTGCGATAGCCATTAGTCGATCTCCTGCATGATTGATTCGTCGATGTCGAAGTTTGCGTAGACATCCTGAA
>JBEAXB010000231.1:0-2760 GCA_041160045.1 Actinomycetota bacterium | reverse complement strand
TCTCATTCTCATTATGCTGTCGACATGCGTTTCCTTCGTCTCCTCGTCCCCGCCATCTGTGGTGTTGCCCTCATCTCATGCTCGGGCACCGACACAACAACAGATTCCACAACAAGCAAGCAGGCAACCATCACGGTTGCTGCATCGTTCTACCCCATTGCTGAAATCGTGTCTCGTGTCGGCGGAGACAACGTTGATCTCGTGGCACTCACTCCCCCTGGCGAGGGCGCACATGATGTTCAACTCACCGCAAAGAGCCTCGATAAATTAGCGGCGGCCGAATTGGTGTTCTACATCAGTGATGGGTTCCAGCCAGACATTGAAAAGGCGGTGGCATCACTACCGGGTTCAGTCAAGGCTGTCGATTTGTTGACATCGCTTGAGTTGTTGCCCATCGTGGCCCAGCTCGAAGGAACAGAGGGTGAAACCGATGGTGAAGTTCTTGCTTCAGGCAAAGACCCTCACGTATGGCTCGACCCAGCGAACATGGTGACCATGACCCGCTCAGTGGCTGATGCAATGAGCCAGTCGTCTCCGGAACTTTCTGCAACTTTTGCAGCAAACGCAGCTGAGTACATCGCTGAACTCGAAACCCTCGGAAATGACATCGACACAACATTGGCCAACTGTGAATCCCGCGCGCTCGTTACATCGCACCGCGCATTCGCATATCTTGCCAACAGGGCAAATCTGACACAGGTGGCAATTTCCGGAGTAAACCCCGAAGAAGAACCATCTGCAAAGAACCTCGAGGCCATCGCGGCTTTTGCACTCAAGAACAAGGTGAGCACCATCTTTTTCGAAACACTGTTGCCTGCCGATCTGGCAAAGACACTCGCTGACAAGGTTGGAGCTGCAGCTGATCTGCTCGACCCGATCGAAGGATTGAGCAGTGAAGACCTCGCAGATGGCGCAACCTATATCAGTGTCCAGCAAGACAATCTCAAACGCATCGCCATAGGCTTGCGCTGCTCATGACCGAACTTTCTGACTCTGTTGTTCTCGGCGCAGCCGATGTCGCCGTGTCGTATGGCGATGTGCGGGCCCTCACAGCAAGTTCATTCTCGGTTGTTGCCGGTGAATTCATTGCAGTGGTTGGCCCGAACGGCGCCGGGAAGTCAACGTTGTTCAAAGCCCTCGCAGGTTTCATCGACCATGAAGGCGACGTTGTCGTGCATGGCGAGCACTGCCACCATCTCGAACGCCAAGCGATTGCATACATTCCACAGCAATCCGATGTCGACCTTCGCTTCCCCATCACCGTGGCCGAAGTGGTGATGGCTGGGCGACGCCGCTTCCACGGGGCACGCATGCGTGCCACACAGGCTGACCACGACAGCGTGACTCATTGTTTGGAACAAGTAGACCTCGCCGACATGGGCGACCGTTCTCTCTCCACGTTGTCGGGCGGACAAGTGCAACGTGTACTTCTTGCACGTGCACTCGCCCAAGAAGCAGATGTGTTGTTGCTCGACGAAGCGCTATCAGGCGTGGATACCCGACACACCGAGGAATTGATTGCACTGTTTCGCCAACTCTGCGCACAAGGAACATCCATTCTCGTCTCCACACATGATCTGGCGCTCGTGCGTTCCCACTTCTCCCGTTGCATCACCCTGAACGGCCACATCATCGGTGATGGTGCTCCAGCACACGAGATCACCGGTGATCGGCTTGACGCAGTCTTTAGTCGCACAGCATCCGAAGGACGTTCATGATGCATTGGCTGCTCGACCCATTCCAATCCGACTTCTCACAGCGAGCCGGCCTGATATGCCTGATGGTGGGCGTGCTTGCCCCTGTTGTCGGCACGTGGATCTCACTACGCCGACTTGCCTACATGGGTGATGCGATGTCTCATTCGCTTCTTGGTGGCGTTGCACTCGCATTTGCCTGGTTCGGCAGTGCGGCCGTTCTCCCCGGCGCATTGGTTGCAGGCATCTTCATGGCCATCACGATTCACCTTTTGTCCCAGAACAAACGCGTGGCATATGACTCTGTGATTGCTGTTGTCGGAAGTGGCATGTTTGCATTCGGAGTGATTGCGCTCGGCAAAGTTGACACATCGGTATCACTCACCCACTTTCTCTTTGGTCAACTACTCACCGTGAATACTCTCGACTTGTGGATCACCACAGTTCTCACCATTGCAAGTCTTGGTTTTGTATGGTTCCGATTCGGTGACCTGAAGATTGCAACGTTCGACCGCGATCACGCCACCCAGGTGGGTGTGCGTGCCCAACGACTCGATGCCGCAATGCTTGTCTTGCTGGCAGTGTGCGTTGTTGTGTGTCTCTCCACTGTTGGCACAGTGCTTACCGTGTCACTTCTGATCACACCGGCATCCACTGCTCGTCTGTTCTTCAATCGTGTGTCATCGATTACCTTTGCGGCAATTGCAATTGGGCTCTTCGGAGTGATGGCAGGGTTCATCATCTCGTACCACGCCAATCTGGCACCCGGACCAACAATCACACTGATCACGACTGCCGTTTTTATCATTGCCTACGTGGTGCAGTTTGCAACGTCTGAGCGCACGTATGTGCACCACACGCACGAACACGAAAATCATTAGCCAGATTTAGTCGTGCCTAACACAGGTACGTCCGTACCAACTCTGCAGTTTGATGGACATTCACACCAGTGAGTTATTACCGTCAGGTACATGAGCAATACCACACCAAAAGCACGCAATATCGTTGTCGGAGTCGACGGATCTCCGAACTCAATCAAGGCAGTCGATTGGGCTACTGACTACGC
>JBEAXB010000230.1:0-2765 GCA_041160045.1 Actinomycetota bacterium | reverse complement strand
GATTCTCTTGCAACGATCGATGCGGCAGCGAAAGCCGGCATTCGAAACGTGTTGATTGATGTCAATGTCGGTCTCCCCCGTTGCGGATGCGCACCCGACACTGCCGGCGCACTTGCCGATGTAGCTCGTGCCCGAGGAATGAACGTGCGTGGCGTCATGGGTTACGAAGGCCATCTGATGATGGTCACCGATCGGGCACAAAAGCAGATTCAGGTGCACGAAGCAATGGCATTGCTCGCCGCAGCACACGCAGATGTTGGCGGCGACATCATGTCAGCTGGCGGCACCGGAACATTCGACATGTTCGATGGCACAACAGTCAATGAAGTGCAGGCGGGAAGCTACGCACTCATGGACACCCAATACGCCCTTCTTGACCATCCGTTCAAACAATCACTCTGGATTCTCGGAACAGTGATTTCGGTGAGTGCCACTTGGTGCGTCATCGATGTCGGACTCAAGTCGCTCGGCATGGACCACGGCAATCCGACCATCGATGGCTTCAGTGTGTGGTTCTGTTCCGACGAACACACCACCATTGCTCCTCGCGATGGGGCAATGCCAACTGTTGGTGACCGCATTCGCGTCACTCCGGCCCATGTCGACCCAACCATGGCGATGCACGAACGCGCCTACGTACTCGACGGCGACACTGTCGTCGACGAATGGGCTATCGACCTACGGGGTTGGTAGACCAAAAATTCGAGCAAGCAACGCTGGCAACTGATCCGTTGCTCGGCCTCGATGGGAAATTACATCTTTGTCTGCACCCGTCATCTCGGCAAAGGTTCGACCATCACCATCATTCGGGATAAACACTGAGTCGTAACCAAAGCCACTGTCGCCACGTTCTTCACGTGCAATGACTCCGGCACACTCGCCAGACACCAGATGAATGTCTCCTTTGGCCGAGACAAGCGCAATCACCGTGCGAAACCGTGCTGTGCGGTCGGCAACACCATCCATCTCGTGCAACAGTTTGACCCGATGCTCGCGAGACGTTGCACCCACACCTGCATAGCGCGCGCTGTGCACGCCTGGCAGCCCGCCAAGTGCCTGCACTTCAAGCCCGGTGTCATCAGCGATTGCCCACTCTGAACAATGATTGGCGATTTCGACAGCTTTGATGATGGCGTTTCCCTCGAGAGTGGGAGCATCTTCATCGATGTCACCGACATCGTCAGGGCGAGCCACCAGTTCGACCCAGTTCGGCAACAGACGCGCAAGTTCCACCACCTTGTGGGGATTTGCTGTTGCACAGACGAGTCGCACGAACGCTCTATCGCTGAGTGGGGCGTGACGTCGGTGCTTCTTGCAACAGACCAGATTGCAAATCAAAGATGCGACCAAGGCCAGTATCGGCAAGCTGCAACATCTGGTCGAGTTCGGTACGCGAAAACGCCATTCCTTCGGCAGTGCCTTGCACTTCGACAAAACGAGGGTCTCCACCATTGGCTGCACGCAGCATCACCACGTTCATGTCGACTTCAGCAGTCGAGTCCTCAACATACGGAAGATCCAGCACGGGGACTCCGCCCACCATGCCCACCGAGATGGCGGCAACATATGAATGCAGTGGGTTTGTCTTGATGTCTCCGTTTTGCACAAGACGCGTCATCGCATCGTGGAGCGCAATGAAGCCTCCGCAGATACTTGCCGTGCGTGTTCCGCCATCGGCTTGCAACACATCGCAGTCCACAACAACTTGGCGCTCACCAAGTGCACGCATGTCGCATGCAGCGCGGAATGAACGACCAATGAGTCGCTGAATCTCGACGGTGCGTCCGCTCTGCTTGCCTTTTGCCGCTTCGCGATCAACGCGCTCAGGAGACGAGCCGGGAAGCATCGAATATTCAGCCGTGACCCAGCCCTTGCCGGATCCCTTCATCCAACGTGGCACATCATCATCCACCGAAGCGGTGCACAACACGCGAGTACGACCAAACGACACAAGAACCGAGCCGGCGGCCATCTCTGTGAAGTCTCGCTGAAATGAAATTGGTCGTAGTTGGTCGGGGGTGCGGCCGTCTGGTCGTGTCATTGTTGTTTCCTTCGTAGTGGGCGAATCATGTCTAGTCGGTTTCCGAGCGCTTCCAGTGGCTTGCCGAAGATAATTCGGGTCCAAGCAAGCGACGACCAAAATCAGCGAACCATTCGACATCGCCAGACGAAAGAAATGTGTGCGTACCAACGTTGCCGGCGGGAGCATCAAGACCTGCTTCTCGCAGCATTGCTGCCAATGCGAACGCAGTTTCATCCGCACTCGAAACGAGAACAACATCTGGACCCATGACTTCACTGATCACCCGTGACAAGAACGGATAATGCGTACAGCCAAGCAACAGCGCATCCACATTTGCTTCGACCACCGGCGCCAACAAACGCTCTGCCAGCAACATCACTTCATCGCCTGTTGTTTGCCCGCGTTCCACGAACTCGACAAAGCCCGGGCACGCCGATGCCGTGAGTTCGAGCATCGGGTCGATATCTGCAAGTGCTCGCTGATAAGCACCAGACGAAATAGTTCCGACAGTGCCAATCACCGCAACTCGACGCGAGTGCGTAGCGAGTGAGAGTGCTCGCGAACCAGGTTCGACAACACTCACAACAGGCACGGGCAGTTCGTGCGACAGTTCGGTGAACGCAGCCGCCGATGCCGTGTTGCATGCAACAACAATTGCCTTCACGTTGTGCTCGCGTACCAGACTCCACGCAATCTCTCGGGCAAACTCACGCACTTCCGATGCGGCGCGAGGGCCGTACGG
>JBEAXB010000229.1:0-2770 GCA_041160045.1 Actinomycetota bacterium | reverse complement strand
GCCAAAGCACATTTTCGTGACCGGTGGCGTTGCAAGTTCCCTTGGTAAGGGTCTGACCGCATCGTCTCTCGGTCGTTTGTTGAAGATGCGCGGTTTGCGTGTCACGATGCAAAAACTTGATCCGTACATCAACGTTGATCCTGGAACGATGAACCCATTCGAACACGGTGAAGTGTTTGTCACTGATGACGGTGGCGAGACCGACCTCGACCTTGGCCACTACGAACGCTTCATCGATGAAAATTTGACGCGCAGTTCAAACGCCACGACCGGATCGATTTATCAAGCAGTTCTTGCAGCAGAGCGACGTGGCGATTATCTCGGTAAGACCGTGCAGGTGATTCCGCACATCACCGATGAAATCAAGCGCCGAATACGTCGGATCGCGACCGAAGACACCGATGTGGTGATCACCGAGGTGGGTGGCACCGTTGGTGACATCGAAATCTTGCCATTTCTCGAGGCGATTCGTCAGTTCCGCAATGAAGCTGGCCGCGACAATGTTTGTTATCTGCACGTCACCTTGGTTCCCTTCATCGGGCCAAGTGGTGAGCAAAAGACAAAGCCAACTCAGCACAGTGTCACCGAATTACGTTCCCGGGGCATCCAGCCCGACGTCATCGTGTGTCGCAGCGAGGAACCGCTCAGCAGCAACTTGAAGCGCAAGATCTCGCACATGTGTGACGTCGATACGAAGGCAGTGATCAACGCAGCTGATGCGCGAAACATTTACGAACTCCCTCTGATCCTTCACGAAGAGGGTCTTGATGCAGTTGTATGCGACATTCTTCGTCTCGACAGCGCCGTCGACTTGTCGTCATGGGAATCGGTTGTTGCGCTCGTTGACTCGTCAATTAAGCCCGTGCGTATTGGCCTGATCGGAAAGTACGTCGAACTACAAGACGCGTATCTGTCAGTCGTTGAAAGTCTGAAGCATGCCGGATTTCATCACGGCGCAAAAGTAGAGATTGATTGGATTCAAGCCGAAGATGTTGAAGGCCTTCTTGCATCAGGCCGACTTGATTCGCTCGATGGCATGGTGATTCCGGGCGGCTTTGGCCCACGTGGTATCGAAGGAAAGATTGCAGCTGCTGCTTACTCGCGCGAAAATCTTGTTCCGTGTCTGGGTATCTGTCTCGGTATGCAGGTGATGACCATCGAATATGCCCGACATGTCCTCGGTATGTCAGATGCAAACAGCACTGAATTTGATCCGGCTACAACGCATCCTGTTATCGATCTCATGAATGATCAACGCGATGTCACCATGAAGGGTGGCACCATGCGTCTCGGGGCATACTTTGCCGTTCTGCAGCCCGATACAAAGGTGGCAGAGGCCTACGGCGAGAGCGTCGTGAGCGAGCGTCATCGTCATCGCTACGAATTCAACTCCAGTTATCGTGCGCGCTTCGAAGAGGCCGGATTCATTTGCAGTGGAACATCTCCCGACAAGCGTTTGGTCGAGTTCATCGAGATGACGGATCATCCATACTGGGTCGGAACTCAGGCTCATCCAGAGTTCAAGAGTCGCCCCGACCGCCCCCATCCTTTGTTTCGCGAATTGATTGCGGCATCGCTCGTGAATCGCGAGAAGCGTTTGGCGCGCGCGGCAGCACACCCTGCATCACAATCCGTCTGAACCCTATGAATCTCGACAATCGCGGTGGTTTCAACGCGAGTGCTGACAATGTCGTTCATGCATGGGCAATGTTTCGGCTTCTCGAGCGCACCATCTCGCATCCGAACGGTGAGGATTTTCAGCGAACGTTTGTGAGCACTCCGGGCGCAGTTGCGATTGTTGCTGTCGATGCAGATATGAATGTTGTGCTTGTGTCGCAATATCGTTCATCGCTTGATGCGATGGTGCTTGAACTACCTGCAGGGATGCGCGATGTCGAAGATGAAGATCCCTTCGACACTGCAGCCAGGGAATTGAAGGAAGAAACCGGTTATGAAGCCCATGACCTTTCACACTTGGGCAGTTGTCTGTCATCTCCCGGAGTAACCGACTCTCGAGTGGAGATCTATTTCACAAGTGAGATTCGAGGCGGACAGATGGAGCCTCATGGTCCTGAAGAGGGCTTCATGGACGTGATGGTTCTGCCATTACGGGAAGCCGTCGCAATGGTGGAGGACGGTCGCATCATCGATGCCAAGACATCCTTTGGTTTGTTGCTGGCGACTCGCAGATACCCCGAACTCCTAGGCTGAGCCCGTATGGCCATTTCCGCGACTCCAAATGTCGACGAGCTGGTCGAAGCGTTCCTGCGTTGGATGGCGGTTGAGCGCGGTCGCGCGAAAAATACAATCACTTCGTACCGTCGCGATTTGATTCGGTATGTGAGTTATCTGCATGACCAACATAAGACACTTCTGACTGCTGTTGAATCCGATGTCGAAAACTACGTGCGTATTCTGCAGGATTCCGGTGATGCCGTAGCGAGCACTGCTCGTCGTTTGGCAGCTATTCGAATGCTGCACATGTTTCTTGTTGCAGAAGATGCACGCGCTGACAACCCGACATCTCGAATCGAAGGCGTGCGGGTGCCGAGCGGCGTGCCGAAACCGTTGAGCATGGATGACGTGAACTCGTTGCTTGCAGTGATGACTGGAGAGTCGGCGGTGGAAATGCGAGATCGTGCGCTGCTTGAATTTCTCTATGCCACAGGAGCCCGTATTTCAGAGGCCTGCGACCTGAACCTCTCCGATCTGGATATGTCCAATCGTGTTGTTCGACTGTTTGGAAAAGGCTCAAAAGAACGAGTGGTTC
>JBEAXB010000228.1:0-2774 GCA_041160045.1 Actinomycetota bacterium | reverse complement strand
TGTGTTGTTCTTGGACGAACCCGATAACTACCTCGACATCCCGACACGTGGGTGGCTGGAGGAACAAATCAAGTCCTGCAAGTCGACCATTCTGATGGTGAGCCACGACCGCACACTTCTCGAGCGTGTCGCCACAAAGATCATTGCGGTCGAAGGCTCTGGTTGCTGGGTGCACGGTGGTTCGTATCTCACGTTTCCTGAAGCGCGCCAGAAGCGTCAAGATTTGCTTGGTGATGACTTAAAGCGTTGGAACGATGAAGAGCGTCGCCTCTTTCATCACATGAAGATCATGAAGCAGCGTGCTGCGCAGAACTTCAAGAACGCCACGAAGGCAAACGGTGCTGAAACGCGTTGGGAAAAGTTCGTGAAGGCCGGGCCTCCCCCGCCACCAGTTGCCGATCAGCAGATCTATGTTCGTTTCCAAGGTGCAGACTCTGCACGTCGCGTAGTGAAGTTTGAAAGCGTCGCAGTGAATGATTTGTTCATGCCGTTTTCCGACGAAGTGCATTTCGGCGAGCGCATCGGTCTCATTGGGCCAAACGGCACAGGCAAGACACACCTTCTCAATGCTCTCTTTGGTAAAACAGAAGCGCTCACAGGCACCATCACCTTTGGCCCACGCACATCTGTCGGAATGTTCACGCAGATCAATGATCGTCCCGAGTTCAAGGGCCGCGAATGCATCGAGATTGTGCGCGACAAACTCACCGACGAGCAAAAGGCCATGGGTGCGCTTGCACGGTATGGCCTGCGCAATAACGCACGCCAGGAATTCCAGACATTGTCGGGCGGACAGAAGGCACGCCTTGAAATTCTCAGCTTGGAACTTGCTGGTCACAACGTGTTGCTGCTTGACGAACCAACCGACAACCTCGACATTGATTCTTCCGAAGCACTCGAACGTGCAATCGAAGGTTTCGAAGGAACAGTGATTGCCGTCAGCCATGACCGCACATTCCTTGCCAACTTCAATCGATTCATCATGATCACCGATGATGGCGATGTGTATGAATTGCCTGATTACGACATCGCACTTGCTGGTCTCGCCGAGCCAGACAAACTTGCTGGCCTGCGCCTCGCTAAACCACTCACCGTGTAAGTAGCGTCAACAGCATGAAAGCTGCTGTGTATTACGAAACGGGTGGACCTGAGGTCCTCAAGTATGAAGAAGTTGCCGAGCCGCAACTGCGCCCTGGCGGACTTCTCATCGATGTGGCTGCCATTGCCATTCAAGGTGGCGACACTCTCAATCGCACAGGCGGTGCCTTGGCGTCGAAGCCACACATCGTGGGCTACCAAGCATCAGGCGTTGTACGCGAAGTGGGCGAAGGTGTCACTGGTTTCACCAAGGGTCAACAAGTAGTTGCCACCATGGCGTACGGATCACATGCAGAAGTCATCAGTGTTCCTGCATCATCTGCTTGGGCAGTACCTGCGGGCTTGTCACTGATTGAAGCATCTGGCGTACCCATCGAATTCGGTACCGCCGATGATTGCTTGTTCGAGTTTGGTCGCTTAAAGGCCGGAGAAACCGTTCTTATTCAAGCCGGCGCCAGCGGCGTCGGTCTTGCAGGAATTCAATTGGCAAAAGCAGCTGGTGCGACAGTGCTTGCGACTGCATCAAGCGATGAGCGCCTCGAGCGATTGAAGCAATACGGACTCGACCATGGCATCAACTACACAAAGGTCGACGCTGCCAAAGAAGTACTCGAATACACAAATGGCGCAGGCGTGAACTTGGTGGTCGATTCAGTCGGTGGCACAACATTGCAAGGAAGCGTGGCCATGTTGGCCTACCGCGGACGCATCAGCTGGGTGGGACGCGCCGGCCGCGAATCAACTCCACCAGACATCTCAGGAATCATGGGCAAGAACGCTTCGATCACCGGAGTATTCCTTGGTGCCGAAATGGCAATGAACCCACAACGTACGCATCCAATGATTGAAAGTCTTCTTGCACGCATTGCAAAGAAGGAACTGCAGGTCGTGATGGACAAGACATTCCCATTGTCTGATGCTGCAGGTGCCCACGCATACATCGAAAGCCGCAAGGCATTCGGTCGCGTGATTCTCATTCCGTAACCACTGCGGAATCGCCAAACTACTTGGCGAACAGATACAGAATCGGCAACGCTGCACTAATGAACGCAGCAATCACCGTCAGCGATGTGGACACGCGTCCGCTCACGTGATCGCCAAGCACATGTTTGCGCCGCGACAACACAGTGATCATCACAATGAGTGGTGGAGCCGCGAGGCCGTTCAAGATTGCCGACCAATACAGTGCCCGCACTGGGTTCAGGCCAACGAAGTTGATCAACAGGCCAATAAACATTGATGCAAAGATGACACCATAGAAGGCCTTGGCCTGATTCATTTTCAGGCTGAGCCCTTCGCGCCATCCGAATGTCTCGGATAATGCATACGACGTGGAGCCCGCCAGTACCGGAACTGCCAACAATCCTGTTCCAAGGATGCCGAACGTAAAGAGCCACTTCGCCATCGATCCAGCCAATGGTTCCAACGCAAGAGCTGCCTCTTCCGCAGTGCCAATTTGGGTAATGCCGTTCACATGCAAGGTGGCAGCCGATGTCACCATGATTGCAAACATCACGAAGACACCAGACGACATACCGGCAAATACGTCACCGCGCATCGAACGCAGATGTCCTGGCTCGTCGAACAATTCACCAATGTGATCGCCGCGTTCTTCTACTTCTTCGCTTGTTTGCCAGAAGAACAGATACGGAGAAATCGTTGTTCCAAAAATTGCA
>JBEAXB010000227.1:0-2784 GCA_041160045.1 Actinomycetota bacterium | reverse complement strand
GCAACCAGCATTTCATCGGCCGGAACAATGAACCAGGACTGGTGGCCAAACCAGCTCAACGTCAAACTGCTCGCACAGAACTCCTCCCTGTCTGATCCGATGGATGAAGATTTTGACTACGCAGAAGAATTCGCCACCATCTCGCTTGACGAGTTGCAAAAGGACCTCGAAGAGTTGATGACCACTTCGCAGGAATGGTGGCCCGCCGATTACGGACATTACGGCCCTCTCTTTGTTCGCATGGCATGGCATTCAGCTGGCACATACCGCATCGCTGATGGTCGCGGTGGTGCCGGTTCCGGAATGCAGCGTTTCGCTCCACTCAACAGTTGGCCCGACAATGTGAACCTCGACAAGGCACGCATGCTTTTGTGGCCAATCAAGAAGAAGTACGGACGCAAGTTGTCATGGGCAGACCTCATGATCTTTGCGGGCAACGCAGCACTTGATTCGATGGGACTCAAGACTTTCGGTTTCGCCGGTGGACGTGAAGACGTATGGGAAGCAGATGAGGACACCTACTGGGGTTCGGAAGAGACATGGCTTGCAGACGAGCGTTACTCAGGCAATCGGAATCTCGATAATCCATTGGGTGCAGTACAGATGGGACTCATCTATGTGAACCCAGAAGGCCCGAACGGAAATCCTGATCCGGTGCTCGCAGCGATTGATATCCGCGAGACATTCGCCCGTATGGCAATGAACGACGAAGAAACGGTTGCACTCATTGCTGGTGGCCACACATTCGGAAAGTCACACGGTGCCGCAGATCCGGGCAAGTACGTCGGACCAGAGCCAGAAGCTGCAGGTCTTGCCGAACAGGGTCTTGGCTGGAAGAGCACATTTGGCACAGGCAATGGCGAGTTCACTATCAGTAGTGGCATCGAAGGCGCGTGGACCACGAACCCAATTGCTTGGGACAATAACTACTTCGAGAATCTCTTCAATTACGAATGGGAACTAACGAAGAGCCCAGCAGGTGCCCAGCAATGGACCCCGAAGAATGCAAGCGCAGCAGGCACTGTTCCAGACGCACACAACCCAAACAAGTCCCATGCTCCGATGATGCAGACCACCGACTTGTCGCTGCGCTTTGATCCGTTGTACGAAAAGATCTCTCGTCGCTTCTTTGAGAATCCACAAGAGTTCGCCGATGCATTCGCTCGTGCCTGGTACAAGTTGACCCACCGCGACATGGGACCATTCAGTCGTTCAATCGGATCACAAGTTCCAGCCGAACCACAGTTGTGGCAGGACCCTGTTCCTGCAGTCGCGCACCCCCTTGTTCAAGATGGTCATGTCACTGCATTGAAGAAGGACATTCTCGCCTCGGGTTTGACCGTGTCAGAGTTGGTATCGACCGCGTGGGCATCAGCTGCAACATTCCGCGGCACCGACAAGCGCGGTGGAGCAAACGGGGCACGCATTCGTCTGGCACCACAGAAGGATTGGGAAGTAAATAATCCCGTTCAACTGGCAAAGGTCCTGAGAGCGCTTGAAGGTATTCAACAATCTTTCAATGACTCTCAAACAGATGGAACAAAAGTCTCGCTTGCAGACCTCATCGTGCTGGCCGGAGGTGCCGCCATCGAATCGGCTGCACAGAAGGCCAGCTTCACCGTGCAGGTTCCATTCACACCGGGACGTACCGATGCAACGCAGGAACAAACCGATGTTGAATCATTCGCCGTTCTCGAACCAACCTTCGACGGATTCCGCAACTACGTCAAAACCGGACACGTGCTCCCTGCCGAACAACTGCTCATTGAACGGGCACGACTTCTCACGTTGACTGCGCCAGAGATGACTGTGCTTGTCGGTGCCATGCGTGTGCTCAATACGAATCAGGATGGTTCGAAACACGGAGTATTCACGAACAAGCCAGAGACATTGACAAATGACTTCTTTGCCAACTTGCTCGATATGGGAACGAAGTGGACTGAGACAACTCCAGCCGAAGTCGAGTTCGAGGGTCGCGATCGTGCAACCAACGAACTTGTCGGAGTCGGAAGAAGGGCAGATTTGGTGTTCGGATCCAATTCAGTACTACGTGCCCTTGCCGAGGTGTACGCCTCTGACGACGCGCAACAAAAATTCGTGAGTGATTTTGTGGCCGCGTGGGCAAAAGTGATGGAACTGGATCGATTCGACCTCAAATAGCGAGGGACACCCATACCCTTTCGCATTTTCAATGACACCCCTCACATGGGAGAAATAGTTCAGAGTTACCGTTCAAAAGGTGGTTGCACATTCTGATGATTTCTCTCATGTAGGGCTGTCATCGAGCGAAGCAAACATTCGCTTGCAGGCTGAGGGGGCAAACGAACTTCCGACGGAGGACGCTCGCAATACATGGCACATCTTCCTGGAGTTGCTGAAAGAGCCGATGATTTTTCTCGTCGTTGCGGCTGGAATCATCTTCTTTCTGCTCGCCGAAGTGCTCGATGGAATCATCCTGGTGACCGCCATCTCCATTGCCATTGTCATCACAGTGTTTCAACAGCGAAAGACCGAAGGAGCACTTACTGCACTTCGCGATTTATCCTCGCCTCACGCCCTGGTTGTTCGTGACGGTGTACGAATTCGTATCCCAGGTCGAGACATCGTGCGCGGAGACTACGTGCTCATTTCTGAAGGCGACCGAATACCAGCAGATGCAATCCTGTGTGAGGGATCAAGCATCACAGTCGATGAATCCATCCTGACTGGAGAGTCGATTCCCGTGCGCAAGGAACCGGATCATCAACCAGCAAATGGTGCCTTCTCCCCCAACCTGTTTTCGGG
>JBEAXB010000226.1:0-2787 GCA_041160045.1 Actinomycetota bacterium | reverse complement strand
CATGTTCGCAAGAAAGAAATCATCGCGTACGGCATTGGGGACTTCGGAAAGCTGTGTTGCCATGTGGCTGAGCGAAGCGTTAGCCCAGATCGCGCCTTCGGAAATTTCTGTTGCAAGCTGCAGCATTTTATTGCGCAGAGTCGCGAGGTAAATCGGGGGAAGTTGACCACCGAATTTTTCGTTGGCGCGCATGGCGGCCACATAGTTTGCGGTGTCTGCGAGCGGCTTTCCTGTTTCAACTCCGAGACGCTGGGTGACGGGACCATGGCTGACGCCAAGTCCGAGACGGAAACGTCCGTCGGACATCTCGTTGATGTGAGAGGCGGTATTGGCCATCTCCACGGGGTGGCTGTAATAGATCGGCTGGATGGATGTCCAGTAGTTGATGCGCGATGTCACGTGCGCAAGAGAGACGCACAATCCCATGGTTCCGCCAAGGCTTGGGCACGCGAGACCCGAGATTCCTCGGTTTTCAGCCTCCACAGCGAGTTCCAAGATGGATCTGCGCTTTGTCGGGGAAGCGACAATTGAGAGGGCGGGACGGAAAGAAGCATCTACCTTTGGCATTCCCGTAACCTAGCGTGATGTTGAGGATTGGAATTGTTAGTCCGTACAGCCTCACTGTGCCTGGGGGAGTTCAGCAGCAGGTTCTTGGGCTCGCGCGCAGTCTGCGGGCCAAGGGCCACGAGGTGCGGGTGCTCGGGCCCTGCGATGGCCCACCCCCCGACGCCTTTGTCACCCCGCTTGGTAACAGCTTGCCAACGGCGGTCAATGGCTCGGTAGCACCGCTTGCTCCGGACGCCTCGGCTGCCTTGCGCACAATTCGTGCATTGAACGACGAGGCCTTCGATGTGGTCCATGTTCATGAGCCACTCGTACCCGGCCCGTCACTCACAGCACTCCTCGTCAAACTTGCTCCCGTTGTTGCCACGTTCCATTCGGCGGGCGAGTCGGCTGCATACCGCACGTTTTCACGGCAGTTGAAATGGGTTGCGTCGCGTATCGATATTCGTGTTGCGGTGTCGAAAGATGCAGTCGAGCTTGCGAATCGATACATCGGTGGCGACTATGAAGTCTTGTTCAACGGCATCGAACTTGATCAATACGCCGGTACCGATCAAGTCACGCGTGAGAACGCGATTTTTTTCATCGGACGACATGAGCCACGCAAGGGACTCAGCGTGTTGCTTGAAGCAATGTCTCTGCTGCCGGCAGATGTTCGTTTATGGATTGCATCTGATGGTCCCGAAACTGCCGAACTGAAGGCTCGATTCTCGTCTGATACTCGCGTTGAATGGTTGGGACGAATTTCCGATGCCGAGAAAGTGAATCGCATGCGTCGCGCCGCTGTGTTCTGTGCGCCATCACTTCGTGGCGAATCCTTCGGAGTTGTTCTGCTTGAGGCGATGGCAGCAGGAACACCCGTTGTAGCAAGCGATATTGATGGCTATCGCAATGTCGCCACGGATTCAGAAACAGCAATTCTTGTTGAGCCAGATAACGCGCAGGCCCTTGCTGCGGCACTGGTTCGGGTCGTCACCGATACCCGACTTGCGGCGCATCTGCGCACAACAGGTCACGAGCATGCATCTCATTTCTCGATGGATGCGCTCGCTGATCGGTATGTCGAATTGTACGAACGGGCACTCCATATGGAAGCCACCAACATCACCACCATTACGGTTCCCCGTATGCTGAGACGGTTCGAAGGCCGCTTCTTGCGGCGCTCGCATCTCGGGGGACGATAGTCGTGGCTCTCGCTACGACCCGGAAGGACACATGAATCAACGACAGTGGATACCCATCGAGGACTCGGCGCCGACAAATGTTCGTCGCCTCACGACCATCCCCGCAATCATCATCGCCGTCGACACCGTGATCGGGCTCATTGTCGGGTTGATCTTTGGCCAACCGATTCTTGGTGCAATTGTTTTGCTCTTGGTCTCGGCTGGGCTGATGTGGAACGTGCGTCGCAATGCAGAAGCAACGGCGTTGTCCATGGTGGAAGGTCGAGCAGCCTCAGAGACCGAGCATGCACGTCTCTTCAATGTGATTGAAGGGCTGTGTGTTGTTGGTGGCGATCAGAGGCCATCGATTCGCATTGTCGACGTGGAGTTTCCTGTTGCTCTTGCTGTTGCCATGCCTGGTTCGCCAGGAACCATCGTTGTCTCCACCGGATTCATCACCTCGATGGGAAGAGTCGAGACTGAAGCCGTGATGGCTCACCTGATGTGGCGTATTCGCAGTGGCGATATCTCTCTATCTACTTACTTGCTCGCGCTGTCAACTTTCTTCGGCCGTTTCGGGATGTCTGGTCTTGTCAGAGCCATCGTGCAAAAGGTCACTGACGAGCGCGTTGTTCTTTTTGCCGACTTGTCGGCCTGTCAAGCCACTCGATATCCACCAGCTCTCATCTCTGCTCTTGAGATCATTTTTGAGGCCCGGGCCGTGTCTGCAGGCCCACTTGGGGCTCAGCCGTTGTGGTTTGCAACCCCAGCGCTCCCAGGGGGTGCCACATCTGGGGGAGGCAATGTATCTAGTCTTGGGTTCGTGCGCCCGTCCATTTTGGAGCGCATCGCTGTTCTCAAGGAGATCTGACA
This sequence comes from Actinomycetota bacterium, assembly GCA_041160045.1. Lineage (GTDB taxonomy): Bacteria > Actinomycetota > Acidimicrobiia > Acidimicrobiales > Ilumatobacteraceae > UBA2093. The sequence continues at coordinate 187 of JBEAXB010000226.1, read as the reverse complement.
TGTTGAAATCCCACCGTAAAGTTGCGCGTTTTGCCGCAGGCGTCCTCGCCGTTTCCATCCTCGCCGCATGCGGAGGAGGAGCTGCAAGCTCGGACGCCACCAATCCTGATGGCTCAGCCACCAGTGACCCCGCTGCCAATGCCGAGCCGGTCTATCCGCTGCTTGGCACCCCGATTACCGATGCCGC
>JBEAXB010000225.1:0-2791 GCA_041160045.1 Actinomycetota bacterium | reverse complement strand
GGCGCGCGAGGTTCTACACTTGCCTCGTGGCAACAAAGAAGAAATCTGGCGGACGCGTAACCCCTAAGGGTGGCAATAAGCCTGGTCTGCACCTTGGTCATGATGAACCAAGTGTGAACCCGAACAGCCGCTACACCCCTCCGGTGCCTGAGTATGTGAAGCACAGCGCACCATGGGTGCCGGTGCTGATGTTCGTTCTGCTTGGCCTTGGCGCCATCATCATTTTGTTCTACTACCTCGGTTTTGTGCCTGGTGGGCGCAGTAACTGGTACCTGGCAGCTGGTCTTTTCTCCCTTTTGGGTGGGTTGTACACAGCCACTAAGTATCACTAAACAGGGTGTGTTCCCCATAGTGGGTACGCCTTTGGCCTTTCAACTGGGTGAAAAATTTATCCCTGTTGTCCACAGCCTGTGGAGAACTTTCGTTGTTTGACACAACTTCCTGAGAGGTACGGGCTCACCTCGGTTATTTGACTGACAAACATTCGTCCTGCCGTGCGAAAACGACGGGGTACGGACTCTTCGCCTCATTACGGTCACGACCATGACACTGATGACAATGAGCATTTCGTGAGGCAGTGGCGCATTGTCAGTGCTGTTGTCACGATGGCAATGGGTCTGTCTGCGTGTGGTCTTGAATTTTCGGGGGAAGCAGCCAACACAGATTCAGCGGTCACCGTTGTCGATGCGGGCTTTAATGATCGTGATGTGTTGTACGGCCAGTTGATGTTGCCGCATAGTCGCCAAGCAGTGGAGCTGGCGACCCTCGCGTTGGAAAATGCCACCGGAGCAAGCGATGCAGTGAAGGTAGTGGCGACGCGCATCAAGATTGAGCACGCATCGGAAATTGAACGGATGACACTGCTGTTGCGCGGATGGAAGCGCCCTCTTGCGTATGGCCCAACATTGGACGGCGCGCAATTGCGCACCGGCATTCTTCTCACCAAGCATGTCGACTACATCACATCTTTGCGTGGTGCTGCCTTCGACAAGGAATACATGGAGTCGATGATTTCGCATCACGAAGGGTCCATCGACATGGCGCGAATGCTGTTGTTGAAAGGTCAGAACGCTTCGATGCGCACACTTGCAAACAGCGTTGTGAACAACCGACAAACAGCCATCGACGAAATGAATGACCTGCTCAGTTAGTCAATGGGGGCAACGATATCCATGTCTTCAAGACAGTGACGCGGTGGTGGCGGGTCTTCATCGGGTGCAAGCGTGAGGCGCAGTTCAACACCACACACGCTGCATCGATAGCGAACATTGATGCGGCGCATCTCGCCGGTGGGTGGAGGTGGCGGCAACGTTGATGTCATCGACTTCAACATGCCAAAACCAAAACGCCACACGACGCGCATGATGAGCAAGCCGCCAGCAAACCAAATGATGGTGTCAAACGCGGGCATTGCAAGACCTAGGAACGAGTGCGACAGATCAGCCCAAGCGCTCGATGATGGTTGCATTAGCCATGCCGCCACCTTCACACATTGTCTGCAGACCGTAACGGCCGCCTGTGCGCTCGAGTTCGTTCAGCAATGTGACCATGAGGCGTGTGCCGCTGGCACCAAGTGGGTGACCAAGTGCGATGGCGCCGCCATTGACGTTCACCTTGTTCATGTCTGGGTGCAATTCCTTTTCCCACGCAAGAACAACAGAGGCGAATGCTTCGTTGATTTCGGTGAGGTCCATGTCGCCCATTGTGAGGCCGGCGCGAGCCAATGCCTTCTGGGTGGCAGGAATCGGAGCCGTGAGCATGAGCTGCGGGTTGTCGCCTGCAAGGCCGAAGTTCACGAAGCGAGCGCGTGGCGTGAGACCAAGTGCGCGGCACTTTTCTTCGCTCATGATCAACATGGCTGATGCGCCGTCAGTGATTTGGCTGGAGTTACCGGCTGTCACGCGACCGCCGTCTTCCTCGCTGCGAAATGCTGGCTTGAGTGTCTGCAGTTTTTCGAATGGCGAATCGCGAATTCCTTCGTCGGTCGTCATCAAGATTCCTTCGGAGTCGAGCACGGGAAGAATCTCGCGTTCGAAACGACCTTCGGCTGTTGCACGGGCGGCGTATGCCTGCGAGCGTGCTGCAAAACGGTCCATGTCTTCGCGGGTGATGCTCCACTTGTCGGCGATCATTTCGGCACTAATGCCCTGAGGAACAAGGCCCCCGTCTGGTGCGTAGCGGGCGCTCACCATTGGGCCAAAGGGGTATCCGTACTTGCCATCGGCAACTGCAGAACCCATTGGAACGCGAGTCATCACTTCGACACCGGCAGCGATGACGACATCGTAAGCACCAGCCATGACGCCTTGTGCTGCGAAGTGGGCAGCCTGCTGGCTGGATCCGCACTGGCGATCAACTGTGGTGCCAGGAATTGTTTCTGGCAAGCCGGCGGCAAGAACTGCGTTACGGGCGATGTTGAGGCTCTGCTCGCCCACCTGCATGACGCAGCCCATGATGACGTCGTCGATGAGGTTCGGGTCGATGCCGGTGCGGGCAACAAGTTCGCGCAAGGCAACGCCTGCAAGATCGACGGGGTGCCACTCTTTGAGGCGGCCATTGCGCTTCCCAAGTGGGGTACGGAGTGCGTCGACGATTACTGCGTTTTGCATATTGGCCCTTTCGGCAAATGTGTGAACATACAAAGTCTTGCCGCTCTGTGCTTCTCCACCAAAGTCGGAGCCCAAAGGTCGGTCTAATCGGCTTCGAGCACCTTGGCAAAGACGCGGTTGAGGGCGACAACATCGGTTTCGGTGAGCCAGCTGGTGAAAACGCGGCGCACGATGCGGTAGTA
>JBEAXB010000224.1:0-2791 GCA_041160045.1 Actinomycetota bacterium | reverse complement strand
TGCGTCGTCGCTTCCGTGCACTGTTCTCGCTGTACGAAGATGCAACCGCAACAATGACACTCGAACAGGTCAACCATCGCGAGAAGGCTCGCGTGATGCCCATCGCGTTTTCCCTCTTTCATTACGTCAACATGATTGATGCATCGATGATGATGCTCACCGGCGAGATGTTCCTCTGCAACGACGAGATTCTCGATGCAATTGCCCCTGAAGTCCGTGACCACGGCAAGCACAAGACTGTTGACGAAATGGACATTCAGCAGATTGGCAACTACGAGGCATTCATCGATTACATGAACCAGGTGTTTGCCCGCATCGAGACCTGGTTGTCAACGCTCGATCCTGCCGAACTCGACAAGCTCATCATTCCGCGTCCATTCGGCCCGCAGATTGCCAACACCTTCTCAGCACGCGTGGCGGGCGAAGCGGGCATCACGGTTCTCGATGGTGTCGAATGCTGGCTCTACCAGCACGGCCTTCGCCACATGGGCGAAATCGAATTGGCTCGTGCCTTTGTCGGCCTTGAAGGCATGACCTCATAATTGATGGCGGGGTAGCGCCGCTGCTGGCGCCCACGGCAGGAATTGAACCTGCGACCCCTTGCTCCGGAGGCAAGTGCTCTATCCGCTGAGCTACGTGAGCGTGACGTGATGAATCACGATGTGGCCTCAGTCTATGGCACCAAATATTGAACCATGTCGGAGACTGTGGGCAAGGCAGAATAGAGACCTCATGGCTGACCCATTTATCTCCGTAGCTGAACGTCTCGGCCCCGCATTCGCAGCGGTCGCCGGCGATGCATGCGACCCCGTGGTGCGGCCAAGTGATCGCGCCGATGCTCAAGCGAACGGCGCATTGGCCCTCGCGAAGTCCCTCGGCTCAACCCCCCGCGATATCGCACAGCGTGTTCTTGATGCTGCCGGCGATGTCTCCGACATGCTGGCGTCCACTGAGATCGCTGGTCCCGGATTTATCAACCTCGTATTTGCGGATTCGTTTCTTGCTGAGCAGTTGTTCGATGCCGCACGTGATGCTCGTTTGGGTGTGAGGCCAGTTTCCGATGCGCACACCGTGGTGGTTGATTATTCGGCACCGAACGTGGCGAAAGAAATGCACGTGGGCCATCTTCGCTCCACGGTGATTGGCGATGCAATCGTGAGGGCGCTCACTTTTGTAGGCCATACCGTCATTCGCGAGAATCACATTGGTGACTGGGGAACTCCGTTCGGAATGCTGATTGAGCACCTCATCGATCTTGGCGAAGAGAATGCCGCCGACGAACTTGGCGTGGGCGACCTTGACGGTTTCTACAAGCAGGCACGTGCAAAGTTCGAGGCGTCCGATGAGTTCAAGGCACGCGCGCGTCATCGCGTGGTGATGTTGCAGGGTGGTGACGACGAAACGATTCGGTTGTGGCGCACCTTGGTTTTGGAGAGCACCCGCTATTTCAACAAGGTGTACGCACAGCTTGATGTTCTGCTCACTGATGATGACCTGATGGGAGAGAGCGCGTACAACGATCTGTTGGCTCCAGTTGTCGAGCGTCTCGCTGAAAAAGGTTTGTTGGTCGAGAGTGATGGGGCAGAGGTTGTCTTTGTCGACGGCTTTACCAATCGCGACAACGAGCCTTTGCCGCTCATTATTCGCAAGGGTGATGGCGGGTACAACTACGCCACTTCCGACCTTGCCTGCGTGATCGACAGAGTCGAGCGTTTGGGCGCCAAATCAATGCTGTATGTCGTGGGCGCTCCGCAAGCCCAGCACTTGCAGATGGTGGAAGCGGTCGCTCGTCAAGCAGGTTGGTTGCCAGAGGGTTACTCGATGAATCACGTCTCATTCGGCAGTGTGCTCGGACCCGATCGCAAGATTCTGAAGAGCCGTGCGGGCGAAACAGTCAAACTCACGGCCCTTCTTGATGAAGCAGTCGAACGAGCCGAAGCTGCTGTCGCAGAAAAGAATCCAGAGATGTCACCTGCCGATCGCACGGCTGTGGCCAAGATGGTCGGTATCGGTGCAGTCAAGTATTCAGACCTCAGTTCTGATCGCGTGAAGGATTATCTGTTCGATTGGGAGCGCATGCTGTCATTTGAAGGAAACACCGCGCCATACCTTCAGTACGCTCACGCCCGAATTTGCAGCATCTTTCGCCGTGCCGATATTTCTCGCACATCTGTTCGTGATGTCCGACCCATCATCAGCGCACCTCAAGAACGCAATCTTGCTCTTCGCCTTCTTCGGTTCGATGCAGCCGTGTGGGAAATGATTGATTCGTTGAGCCCGCACAAGTTGTGCACCTACTTGTTCGAGTTGGCTTCTGATTTCACCGCCTTCTACGAACATTGTCCGGTGTTGAAAGCCGATAGCGACGAACAACGTGATTCTCGCTTGGCACTCTGTGACGCCACTGCCCGCATCATGCAGCAGGGCCTTGATTTATTGGGCATTCGAGCACCGGAGCAGATGTGAGCGCCATCGACCTTCGCCTCCTGCCAGATTCCGCATCGGTGGGTACCGATGGTGCTCTTTCGATCGGCGGCGTTCGCATTGCCGATCTTGCAGCACAGTACGGAACTCCCTTGTTCGTCTATGACGAAGAACATTTGCGCAGCCGTTGTCGCCGGGCAGTGCAGTCGTTCGGCGCAGGAAATGTCGTGTATGCAACCAAGGCATTCTTGTGCGGTGCGATGGCACGTCTTGCCTATGAAGAAGGCCTGCTGCTCGATGTCGCAACTGGCGGAGAACTCTTCGTAGCGATGCATGGCGGTGTTCCTGCAGGCAGCTGCATCATGCA
>JBEAXB010000041.1:0-6662 GCA_041160045.1 Actinomycetota bacterium | reverse complement strand
CACCTGTACATGGTCGATCGAGTAAAAGATCTGATCATCGTTTCAGGATTCAATGTTTTCCCGGCAGAAGTTGAAGGCGTGCTCGCTGCACATCCTGATGTTGCAGAGGTTGCCGTCGTTGGTACTGCGCACCCACATACCGGCGAAGCAGTGCGCGCCTACGTTGTTGCTCGTAACGGAGTACATCTCGATGAAGATGCACTCATTGACTATTGCCGTACGAAGTTGGCACGGTACAAGTGCCCATCCAAAGTTCTTTTTGTTGAATCACTCCCGCGCAATATCAGCGGGAAGGTTCAGCGATACGCCTTGCGCTAGGGCCAACGGTGGCATTGCTTGCCACAAGAAAACCAACGAACAAGATCACGATCCCGACAAAGAGGGTGACTGCGAACGCAGTGTCAGCACCGAGCCGGCCTGAGAAGGTTCCACTTGCAGACAAGGTTGCTGCGCCGAGTGCGATGAAAATATTGCCGAGTGCGAGCTGCCGTGCGGATCGAACTTGGCGGACTGCCGATGTGGTGAGAGCCGGTGCAGCTCCACGAAGGATGCGCCATGCCGACCAAATGGCTCCAACGAAAATGATGGTGGCGGGAATTGCTGAGCCAACGGCGGCAAAGATGCGCGGAAGGGCATCGAAATGATCGGAGCCCTTGGGCAGAACCAGGGGGTCGATCGACCCATGCATGGGTGAGATCAAGATGACGCCAGAGGCAAACCCACTGAGAAGGAGGAGCCACTGCGTGACGATTCGGCCTGCTCGGGGCCCAGCGAGGAGGTAAATGGTGCCAAGGCCGAGCCAGGGGACGTTGAGGACCGCTCCGAAGAGGAAAAACATGCGAAATGAGGCGTTACTCCACCCTCTGGCTTCTCCCCACCACAGGGAAAGAGCCGCAATCGCAAAGAGGGCCATGGCGATGGTCCAGGCCAATTCGTGGGGGCGGCGACGGCGAAGCCAGCGGTCGAACGTGCTGAGGCCAAAAGCCACGGCGACGATGGCGGAGGCTGCGGCGAGCGCCGTGTTCAAGGTCACGGGGATTAAGGCTAGGGGCAGCCGAACGGACTTCGTGAAACCGTGCACGAGGCAATAGCGTGGAGTTGCATGTCGGATACCCCCCGCCGCCGAATCCCCGAGGCTGCCCTTGGCCGCCTCCCCATCTATCTGCGCATCCTCGTCGAACTCGGCACCGAGAATGTTGCGCAGGTGTCAAGTGAACAACTGGCCGAACTCGCTGGAGTCAACGCTGCAAAGGTACGCAAGGACTTGTCGTACCTCGGCACGTATGGCACCCGCGGTGTTGGTTACGAAGTTCAATTCTTGACATACCAAATTCAACGTGAACTGGGACTGAACCAGTCATGGCCAATTGTCATTGTCGGAGCCGGAAATCTCGGGCAAGCTCTTGCCAACTTCTCCGGAATCACTGAACGTGGTTTTCACGTCGTTGGTGTCGTCGACAAGGACCATTCAAAAATTGATGCTGTTGTCGGTGGCGTACGCGTGAAGCATTCCGACGAACTCGGCAACATCGTGCAAATGCACAATGTCAGTATCGGTGTCATCGCAACTCCCGCCCAACATGCCCAAGAAGCCGCCGATTCACTCGTGCGTGCCGGCATTGGCTCGATCATGAACTTTGCTCCCACGGTGCTGTCGGTGCCACGCGGAGTCAATGTGCGAAAGGTCGACCTTGCACTCGAACTGCAGATCCTCAGCTACTACGAGCAGTGCCGCAACAACGGCTTGCGCGCAGTTGCAACCGGCGAGCATCCAGATTCGGTCAGCGCGTAATTCGTCATGTCCATCGTCGTCATCGGAGTCAATCACCGCACCAGCCCGGTGACATTGCTTGAGAAGGTAATGGTGACTGGTCCGAGCATGGCAGACGCCCTGCACGACCTCTCCGCACACGATGACATTCGCGAAGTGGTTGTGTTGTCAACATGTAATCGCACCGAGGTGTACGCAGTTGCCGAACGATTCCACAGCGCCTACGAAGACATTCTCGAGTTTCTCTGTAAGAAGAGCGGACTTGTGGCTGATGAAATCACGCCGCATTTGTACAGCCAATTTGACGACGAGGCAGTCGTGCATCTTTTCGAAGTTGCTGCCGGACTTGATTCCGCCGTTCTTGGTGAAACCGAAATTGTCGGACAGGTACGTCAGGCCTGGGAATTCGCCATGGAACAAGGTGCATCTCGTTCATCCTTGAACTTGCTTTTCCGCCACGCACTCGAAGCCGGAAAACGTGCTCGTACCGAAACCGGAATCAGTCGTTCCACCGCATCAATGTCGCATGCCGCTGTCGAAATGTCTGAAGACATTCTCGGATCGCTCACAGGCAAGCGCGTCCTTGTTGTTGGCGCCGGAGAAATGGGCGAAGGCGTTGCTGCGGCATTGTCGCGCGCAGGAGCCGCACACATCACCGTCATCAATCGCACGATTGAGCGGGGCGTGGTTCTGGCCGAAAAGGTCGGAGCACGTGTTGCACTGCTCGAACATCTCGAAATTGAAATCACACAAACAGATCTTCTCCTTGCGTGCACCGGAGCTGGCAACACCATCATCGATCACGCACTCATGTCGCGCGCCCGTGTCGGCATCGAGTCGCCATTGTTGATTGTCGATGTTGCGCTTCCACGCGACGTCGACCCGGACGTCAGCACAATTGTTGGCATCACATTGCGCGACCTTGATCATCTGAGTGAATGGGCTCAGCGTGGTCTCGAGTTGCGAGCAGCCGAAGTCGACCAGGTCCGCGCGATCATTGGCGAAGAGGTCGGGCGTTTCACTCTCGATCAGGCTCAACGCCAGGCAGCGCCGCTCGTTGCTCAACTGCGTGAAGTCGTCGAGGCGATTCGCGTTGGAGAAGTGGAAAAATTCGATTCTCGATTGGCCGACCTCGGAGCCGAGGAGCGAGAAATCATCGAAACCATCACCCGGGGCATCATCAACAAGATGTTGCATAGCCCCTCGGTTCGCCTTCGTGAGGCTGCCGGAACCCCACAGGGAGAACGACTTTCTGCTGCGGTGCGAGATTTGTTTAATCTCGACTAATCAGTTCCATGTCCATTCTCCGTATCGCAACACGTTCTAGTCCACAGGCTCGCACCCAGGCTGAAGCGGTTGGCTCGCTCATCACCGCTGCCGTCCCAGGCGTCAGCATCGAATACGTGTTTGTTGATACCCATGGTGATATTCATGCCACGACTCCATTGCATCTCATGGGTGGGCAGGGCGTTTTCGTCAAGGAAGTACAGCGCGCAGTTCTTGATGGTCGTGCGGATATCGCTGTGCATTCGGCAAAGGATCTGCCGTCTCAACCAGCTGAAGGTCTGATCATCGGTGCCATCGGCGAGCGTCGCACTGCAAACGACGCACTGATCGGGTGCCGTCTCGAAGATTTGGCACAAGGTGCAACCATTGCAACCGGCTCTGTTCGTCGGCGCGCACAACTCACTCGTGCTCGTCCTGATCTTCAGTTTGTTGACCTTCGTGGAAATATTCAGACGCGTTTGTCGAAGATTCCCGCCGGCGGTGCGATTGTGATGGCAGTTGCTGCATTGGAAATTCTTGGAATGACTGCAGAAATATCCGAGGTACTCGACATCGAACTTGCAGTGCCGATGGTCGGTCAAGGCTCGGTTGCGATTGAAGCACGTTTCGAAGACGTTGACACTTTGCAGATACTTGCTGCAATCGATCATGCTGCAAGTCGCCGCGCAGTCGAAACCGAACGCGCGTTCCTCGCCGAACTCGGAGCAGGTTGTTCGCAGCCAGTTGGTGCACATTTGTCTTCCGACGGAATCTTCAGAGCGTTCATGGCAGCCGATGACGGCAGCGATTCGGTACAAATAGCCGGAAACATTGGCGATTCCGACGACAATCTCGTTGTCGGTACTGCTGCGGCTATCGAGTGCCGTGCACGACTCGCGGGTACGCACAACTAGACATGGCCAGTTCCCTCAACGATCGGTCGGTGGTCATCACACGGTCGATTTCGCAGAATGAATCCTTGCGCCGGCTTCTTGAAGCACGCGGAGCACACGTTGTCGAAGTGCCACTGATTGCCATTGCCGAACCAGATGACGAAGGTCGGGAACGCGATGAAGTGCTGCAACGTTTCGAGGATTTCAACTGGATCGTTGTCACTTCACCGAACGGTGCAGATCGAATTGCACCATTTTTCAGCGCAGCAATTGCTGCAGGAGATGTGGAACGGTTTCCGAATCTTGCAGCAGTCGGTGATGCGACCGCGCGCTCACTCGGCGTTGCCGTTGCACTCGTGGCGGAACCAGCACGTGCCGATGTTCTTGCCGAAGCATTTCCGAATGGAAGTGGAGACGTGCTCGTTGTTCAGGGAAATCTCGCCGATGATGCGTTGAGCGATGCGATAGCGACCAAGGGCTGGACAGTCACCCGCGTTGTTGCATATCGCACGGTTCAGTTGCGCCCAACGACAGACATGATGTCGCCGGCTTTGGCAGCAGATGTACTGCTTCTCGCTTCAGGCAGCGCGGCGACTGCATGGTTCGATGCCTTCGAAGATTCGACTCCATCGGTGGTCGTTGCGATTGGGCCATCCACAGCGAAGGTTGCTGCGACTCTGGGCATCGACGTATCGGGGGTTGCTCCGGAGCAAACGCTTGAGTCGATGATCGAGACAGCTGAACGACTTTTCGACGAAATGTAGGACAAAGCCCCCAATTGGAAGGGGTTCTGACGATGCGGGGCGTAGAGCCAATAGCATCAGATTGTGTCTTTTCCCGTCTCACGCCCCCGCAGACTCCGTACGACAAACGCCATGCGTGAACTGGTTGCCGAAACCCGTCTCAATGTGTCCGACCTTGTTGCGCCACTTTTTGTCCGCGAGGGAATCACTGAGCCGCAGCCAATCCTGTCGCTTCCCGGAGTTGTTCAGCACACGCTTACGTCGCTTGAAACAGAAGTTCGCGAACTCAGAGACCTTGGCGTCAAGGCAATCATCTTGTTCGGCATCCCCTCGAAGAAGGATGAAATCGGTTCTGGTGCATTCGATCCGCAAGGCATCGTGCAGGTTGCATTGCGTCAATTGCGTACTGCGCTTGGAGACGACATTGTGTTGATGGCCGATTTGTGCGTTGATGAATATACATCGCACGGCCATTGTGGAATTGTCGGAGCAGATGGTGACGTCGACAACGATGCAACACTCGAGATCTATTGCAGAGCTGCAGTCGCCCAGGCCAATGCCGGTGCACATGTCGTTGCACCAAGCGGGATGATGGATGGCCAGGTCGGAGCAATTCGCGATGCACTCGACGAAGCGGGTCACCAAAACGTTGCAATCATGGCGTATTCCGCGAAGTATGCCTCTGCGTTGTACGGGCCTTTCCGCGATGCTGTCGATGTACAGATTGCTGGTGGCGGACACCGCAAGGGGTATCAGCAGGATTGGCGCAATGCTCGTGAATCAATGCGCGAGGTATTCGAAGACATCGAACAAGGCGCGGATTTTGTCATGATCAAGCCGGCGTTGTCGTATCTCGATGTGATCGGACAAGTGCGCGCATCCGTCGATGTTCCTGTTGCTGCGTATCACGTGAGTGGCGAATACTCGATGATCAAAGCTGCTGCAGAGCGTGGTTGGATCGACCACGATGCTGTTGCGCTCGAACAACTCACTGCCATCAAGCGTGCAGGTGCAGACATCATTCTCACCTATCTCACTCGTTGGTTTGCCGAGTACTCCGCCGATGCGAAGTTGCCATGACCGGAACAATTCCACTTTGCGACGCCACTGCATGCGTCACGGCCGGATGCACTGCAACGGTATGCCGAGGCGCAGGAACCCCCTCAAACATTGACGTTTTTAATCGTTCAGCCAAGGTGATTCCCGGCGGAGTCAACTCGTCGATTCGTGCATTCAAGTCCGTTGGCGGAAGTCCGTATGTCGTGTCTCGTGCACAAGGCGCTTTTGTATACGACGTAGAAGGCAACGAATTGCTCGACCTCGTGCAGAGTTATGGCGCAATCATTCTTGGTCATGCGCACCCACGTGTCACCGAAGCAATTCGCAGCGCAGCAGGTGACGGAACATCGTACGGTGCGCCAACTCCGCGCGAAATGAAACTTGCAGAAGCGATTTCAGAACGTGTTGCATCTTGCGAACGTGTTCGGTTTATGAACAGCGGCACAGAAGCAACGAGTACAGCAGTGCGTCTTGCCCGAGGTGCAACTGGCCGCAAGCGCATCGTTACGTTCCACGGAAACTTCCATGGCGCAACGGATGCATTGCTCGCCGCTGGTGGAAGTGGTCTTGCAACACTCGGGTTGCCAGGAACTGCAGGTGTTCCCGAAGAAGCAGTCGCCAATACGTGGGTCGTTCCGTACAACGTCGTACCAACTCTTGATGACGACACTGCAGCTGTGTTTGTCGAACCTGTTGCGGCAAACATGGGGCTTGTTGCGCCTGTCGCCGGATTCCTCGAAGGCTTGCGTGCCGAGTGCGACCGTGTCGGTGCATTGTTGGTGTTCGACGAAGTGATCACAGGTTTCCGTCTTGGAACTGGTGGCGCGCAGACAAAGTACGACGTGCGTCCAGACCTCACATGTTTTGGAAAAGTAATCGGTGGTGGTCTTCCGATTGGCGCAGTTGGCGGACGTCGCGACATCATGGAAA
>JBEAXB010000040.1:0-6666 GCA_041160045.1 Actinomycetota bacterium | reverse complement strand
TACACAGGCGACTTTGCCCTCGCGATTCCCGTCCTTGCGTTCTTTGCCTATCAAATGATGTTTGCAGTGATTACTCCTGCGCTCATCACAGGTGCCACTGCAGATCGTTTGAAGTTCTCGGCATACATCGTGTTGATTGGCGTGTGGGCAGTGGTTGTGTACCCGACAGTTGCTCACTGGGTCTTCAGCCCGAATGGCTGGTTGTTCCAGCGCGGCGCACTCGACTTCGCTGGTGGCGCAGTCGTGCATATCAATGCAGGCGCAGCAGCACTTGCAGTTGTTCTCGTCCTTGGAAATCGCAAGGGTTGGCCAAAAGAAGCAATGCCGCCACACAATCTGCCGTTCACGATGCTCGGTACCGGAATCTTGTGGTTCGGCTGGTTTGGCTTCAATGCCGGTTCCGCACTTGCCGCAAATGGTCTCGCTGCGCAAGCACTTGTCAACACCCACCTCGCAGCAGCCAGCGGCATGTTGGCCTGGTTGTTGGTGGAGAAACTTCGCTCCGGACATGCAACAACCCTTGGTGCTGCATCGGGAGCAGTTGCCGGTCTTGTTGCCATCACACCATGTGCCGGCTTCGTCGGCGGCATGGCACCCATCATCATCGGATTTGTGACCGGAGCTGTCTGCTACCTGGCACTTACATTGAAGACACGATTTGGTTTCGACGACAGCCTCGATGTCATCGCAGTGCACCTCGTTGGCGGAATCATGGGAGCGCTCCTCCTCGGTCTGTTCTCCGACACCAAGGTCAACTCGTTCGGATTCGACGGTTGGCTCATGGGTGGTGGATCTAGCCTCATGGTCGATCAAATCGTGGCAATCAGCGCGACCTTTGCATTCTCATTCATCATCACCTGGGTGGTTGCAAAAGTTCTCGACAAGACAATCGGCATCCGCGTCTCAGCAGATGATGAACTCGTTGGTCTCGACCAGAGCCTGCATGCAGAATCCGCTTACCAGTGAGTCCTGCACACCTACCGTCGCCAAGAGAGGCAGAATAAAGACATGAAGCTCATTACAGCAATTGTGAAGCCGTTCAAGATCGATGATGTCAAGGAGTCCCTCAAATCTGCGGGTGTCCTCGGAATCACGATCTCCGAGGTGAAGGGGTTTGGCCGCCAGGGCGGGCACACCGAAACGTACCGAGGATCTGAATACCAAATCGATTTCGTACCAAAGGCCAAGATTGAACTTGTCGTCGACGACAGCTCCGTCGACCAGATGGTCGAAGTCATCCAGAAGGCCGCAGCCACCGGGAAAATCGGCGATGGCAAGATCTGGGTGACAAACGTCGAGCAGATCATCCGCATCCGCACAGGCGAACACGGAGCAGATGCCATCTAGCCCCTAGTCTGCAATCATGACAATGACGGCAGACACCCCGGCCAAGGCCCCGCGCTGGACAGCGCAGTGGAAAGAACTTTACGAAGAGGTCATCGAGACCGGTCTCTGCACCGGTTGCGCCGGATGTGTTGTGACATGTCCGCACGATGTCATCGGGTACGAGCACGAAGAAGGAAAGTACAAGCCTTTCCACATCGAAGAAGAACTCGGCCTCGACAATTGCATCCATGGCGAAAAGGGTTGCACCACTTGCACACGTGCGTGCCCGCGCTTTCGCAAGTGGGAAGAATCAGCCGACATGCATTTGTTCGGACGCACCCGCGAACCAGATGAAATGTCAGGCATCTGGCGTCAACTGTTGCTCACTCGCGCAGCAGATACTGAAGCACACGAGAAGGGTCAAGACGGTGGCTTCGTGTCAGCAATGCTCATCTGGTTGCTCGAGAATGACTACATCGACGGTGCACTTGTCAGCGGCGTCGAAGAAGACGACAAGTGGAAGGCAAAGCCTGCCGTTGTCACGAACAAGGCCGAGGTACTCGCCACTGCAGGCAGTCGTTACACATATTGTGCAAACCCACTTGCGTTGCCCGAAGCAAAAGAAAAAGGACTCTCCCGTCTTGCATTGGTCGGAATGGGATGCCAGACATCATCACCCCCAGTGATGTGGGATCGCAAGGCCGGCAAAGTGTCGAAGCCATTCCTTTTCAACATTGGTCTCTTGTGCTCGAAAACTTTCGATGATGCAATCTTCCCCGAACTCTTCGAGGCCAAGTACGGCCTGAAAAAAGAAGACATGGTCAAGATGAACATCAAGGGCGCCTTCCAGATCTGGATGAAGGATGGTTCGTTCCACGAGATCGACCTCAAGGAATGCCATGGCTGGACACGTACCGGCTGCAAGAGCTGCCCAGACTTTGCAGCCGAGCATTCAGACATTGCAACAGGCGGAATCGGCAAGGACAACGACTGGACCCTCACCATCGTGCGCACCGCACTCGGTGAAGAAGTGATCAATCGCATGATTGCCGACAAAGTCATCATCGCTCGCCCCGCACAAGAAGACGAAGTCGCAATGAAACTGTTGCGCACTCTGTCCATCGTGAGTCGTCGTCGTTGGCCCGACTGGGCCGAAACATCGGTCAAGGTCGGAACTCCTGCCATCAAGAAGAAAGCTCCTGCTCCGGATGCTGCGCCAGCAGCAGATGCGGCACCGACACCTGCCCCCGAGTCGTAGTGGCTCTGCACCCCCAGGCCGTTTCATTGGTAGCCCTGATGGCGGCGGGCAATGCGCCGAGTTTTGCAGATCAGACCCCGCAGGAAGCGCGTGCATCACGGGCCGCCACGAACTACATCTCCGATGAATTCGTGCACGAGATGCGCGATGTCAATGCGCTTGGTGTCCGATGCCGTTTGTACAAGCCGAGCGCCGACAACAACCTTGGTTTGCTCATCTTTTTTCATGGCGGCGGCTGGGTCATCGGAAGCATCGAATCGCATGACGGAGTGTGCCGCTCGCTCGCTAATCAATCCGGGCACGCCATTCTTTCGGTTGACTACCGTCTCGCACCAGAAGATCCGTTTCCGAATGGGCTCGAAGATTGCATTCGCGCAACATTGTGGGCACATCAGAACGCAAGTGACCTCGGCATTGATCCCACTCGCATTGCAGTAGGTGGCGACTCCGCCGGTGGCAACCTTGCCGCCGTCGTCGCGCAATTGCAGCCGATTCCATTGGTGTTTCAAGCGCTGATCTACCCAGTCACTGATTGCCGCATGGGTACGGATTCATATTCCGAGAATGCCGCCGGACCATTCCTGCGCAGCATCGACATGGCCGCATTCATTGATTTGTACATCGGCGATATCACCACAGCAAATGACCCGCGCGTCTCGCCGATCATGGCCTCGCCATCAACTCTCGCATCGTGTCCTCCAGCAATCGTCATTACTGCTGGTCATGACCCACTGCGAGATGAAGGCGAAGCATATGGTCATGCACTGATTGAAAACGGTGTGCACGCAAGCGTCGTGCGCTACTTCGGGATGTTCCACGGTTTCTTTTCGTTGTTCCCATGGCTTGATGACGGCAAAGCCGCCGTTTCCCATGTGGCGAGTGCTCTTCGCACGGCCCTTGCACCAACCAGCGCCTGACGCTTAGCTGCTCAGTTCCCGAGCTCGCGAAAAAACTGCATCGAGCATTGGTTCAGTGAGCTTTCCCGTGAATGTATTTTGTTGACTCGGATGGAATGAACAAATGATTGTGAGTCCATCTGTCTGCACCTCAACGCCATGGGAAAACTTTGGCCGCGGACGAATTCCGAATTCCTTACACACAGCCGTGTAGGAAAAATTACCGAGACATACGATCACACGAACATTGGTCAACAGGTTTCGTTCGCGCACGAGAAACTTGCGGCATTCATCACGTTCTTCATTCGATGGTTTGTTATCGGGTGGTGCGCAACGCACCACCGACGACACCCATGCCCCTGTCAGCACTAATCCGTCGTCACTGCCCACTGATTGTTCCTGTGATGCAAACCCTGCCCGATGCATTGCGCGGTAGAGCCAATCACCACTGCGGTCACCGGTGAACATGCGACCGGTTCTGTTTGCACCGTGGGCTGCTGGGGCAAGACCCATCACCCACACGCTTGCCTGCGCGTCGCCGAAACCGGGAACACCGCGGCCCCAATATTCGTCGTCGCGAAATGATGCACGTTTTTCCGACGCCACTGATTCGCGCCACTCGACCAGACGCGGACATGCCCGACACGCTGAAACATCTGCACGCAATTTGTCTAGGGAATCCACGACACCCACAGTAGGTTGAGTGTTCATGGCTCCACGTAAAAAACCCAGTGCCCCACCGTCGTCCACCTTGATTCTCATGGTGCGCCACGGACTCACCCCCACCACTGGCAAGATTCTTCCTGGTCGGGCCGCTGGCCTTCATCTCGCCGAAGCTGGCGTACAACAGGCGTTTGCCGTGGCTGAACGCATCGCCGAACTGCCTCGCGTTGATGCCATTTACGCGTCTCCCCTCGAGCGCGCGCGTGAGACTGCAGCCCCCATCGGCAAGGCACTCAAACAGCGGGTCAAAATCCACAAGGGTCTCCTCGAATGTGATTTCGGTGACTGGACCGGTGAGCAACTCGGCACCCTGATGAAGAAACCCGAATGGGCAACCGTGCAACGCGCGCCGAGCACCTTTCGATTCCCGAACGGTGAGTCATTCACCGAAATGCAGACCCGCATGGTCACAGCCCTCGATGACATTCGTGCAGCCCACCCGGGTGGAGTTGTGGTGTGTGTCTCACACGCCGACCCCATCAAAGCAGCCGTTGCCCACGCCATGGGTACCCACATCGATCTGTTCCAGCGCATCGTGATCAGCACCTGTTCGGTCAGTGCGGTTGCATACTCAAGTCATGGCCCAATTGTCCTTTCCGTGAACTCCACGGGCGGATCATTGGCCGACCTGCGTCCTTCCTGATTCTCCTGCCACACTGGTAGTCACATGGGTTTCTATTACGACTTCGAAGACGCAGATGCCTTCGCAACCGGCGCCATCGGGCACCCCGGCGATCGCACCTTCTATCTACAAATTCGCGGCGAAGGTCGCACCATTTCTGTGAAGTGCGAAAAACAACAAGTTGCTGCGTTGGCCGAATACCTGCGCAACATGCTTGCCGACATGCCAGAAGTTGTGGGTACTGCCGACATCGCGACTGCTGCTTTGCAGAGCCCCGTCGAACAAGATTTTGTTCTCGGATCAGTCGGCCTCGGCGTCGACAGGTCGAACATGCGCATGGTCGTGCAGTTGGAAGAAATGATTCTTGTCGAAGAAGACGACGACGACATCTTCGATCTGATCTCTGACGACGACGAGGACAATGATCCGAGCACCGTGGTTCGTGTTCTGCTCACGCCTGCACAGGCACGCGCATTCTGCGATACAGCAGACTTGTTCATCACTGCCGGTCGCGAAGAATGCAAATGGTGCGGCTCTCCCAAAGATCCGCTCGGCCACGCCTGTCCCCGATTCAACTGACATGCCAGCCGACCTTGGGCTTTTGCATCGGCTTTCCACCGAACCCATCGAGATCGATGGCCGCATGCCCAACAGCTCGAACGCCACGTTTCTTGTCACGGTGGGCGACCCAGAACTTGGCACGAAAGGCATCTACAAACCACTGCGCGGCGAGCGTCCGCTTTGGGATTTTGAACCGGGTCTGTACAAGCGCGAAATTGCCGCATTCAGACTCAGCGAAGCGCTCGGATTCGATCTGATTCCGCCGACCGTTCTCTGCGATGGCCCCCTTGGCGAAGGTTCATTGCAACTCTTCATCAATTACGACCCAGCCGAGCACTACTTCATCATGTATGAATCGCGTCCCGAAATACACGACCGATTGAAGGCAATGGCTGTGTTCGATGTGGTCGCCAACAACACCGACCGCAAGGGCGGTCATGTGCTCATCGATGAAGCCGGCGCAGTGTGGGGCATTGATCATGGCGTGTGCTTCAACGACGAATTTAAACTGCGCACAGTCATCTGGGATTTTGCCGGTCAACAAATCGACGAATCATTACTCACACCGCTCGAACAACTGATGCAAACAGTTCCTCTGAACATCGCGGCATTGCTCAGCGACAGCGAAATCGAATCGATGCTCATGCGCACCGAATGGCTGTTGGAAAACAAAGTATTCCCTGCCCCCGAGAGCCGTTACGAATATCCTTGGCCACTTTTGTAACTCAGCCAGAGTTGCTTGTGCGCTTTAGTGAGACCATACGACGCGACCCCTAACAACTGGGTAAGAATGCACGGGTGAACACCGAACTCGATTCCCTTATTCGTCGTGCAGACCTTGATGAGCTAGTTCGGTTCGTTGATTCAACATGTGATGCGCGTGATTGGGAATTACTTGTCGATGTTCGCAATGACGCACGCGCTGCAGTTTCCACAGGGCGTCAATTGTGGCCAATCGCAACACTTGCCAATTACCGACTTGCGCTGTGGGCGCCAGCAGAATTTGCAGTGCGCGCACTGGACGACACTGCGCGCACATTCATGCCGGGACCAGTCAGCGAAATCATCTCTGTTCATCACAACTGGGATGAACTGGAAGAACACCTTGCACCCGGGCATGATCGATCTCTCATCGCCCATGAACGTGCGCTGCGAGGCGACATGATTGATGAGTCCGAGCACAGCGTTCTCGACATTCCGATGGCACCGCAATTTTGGGAGCCTCCGTACGTACTCGCGAACTACAACGACGACGGAGTTGATTTTCCAGCTCCAGACCT
>JBEAXB010000223.1:0-2805 GCA_041160045.1 Actinomycetota bacterium | reverse complement strand
TGTTCACCGGGATTGCGCAGATAGTGGACACCGCGCTCGTGGCCCGCATAGGTACGCAGCCATTCCCGCCATGGCATCGAGGCCACTTCAGCGGTGAGCGGAGTGCAGTAGTCAAAGACAAGAACTGAACCGTGCTGCAGAACAGATAGTGAATTTTTCAACCACTGAGACGCGCTTGTTTGTATCGGTGCACGTGATCCGTGAGGGACGCGAGATGGAAGAAACTGTGGCTTCTCCCCCCGGACAAGAATTTCAGAGAATGTCTCTTGCGTCGTAATGATGTGGGCCTCGCGCCACTCGTCGTCGTATACCCACAACTCGAACGGGAGATTGTCGAGCAGTTCATTGGCAATAACAACTCCATGTTCAATCCGATCAGGCATTTCGCGCGTCGAAATGATTCCGTCAGGATGTGACTCACGCTGAGATGCGCTCGTCTCAACCGCGATGTATCGACCCGTCTCCAGGCATCGTGGTTTTGCAGCAAGGATGGATCTGGCGAGCGTTCCTGGTCCGGCTCCCACTTCAACGATTGAGAAGTTCTCCGGTTCACCAAGTCTTTTCCAGACATCGTCGATTGCACACGCGAGCACTGCGCCGAACAGCGGGCCAACTTCAGGCGACGTGATGAAGTCGCCTCGACGCCCTGCTCTACCCGATGTTGTGTAGAAGCCTTGTTCGCCATACAGGGCGAGCGACATGAACTGTGAAAATGAAATGCTTCCGTTACCCGCTGCAATCGCAGCGCGAATGGAATCAGCCGCCGAAGGCACCGGAGAGACCGGCGATGTCACCGAAGTGAATGACGAGGCCTGGCAGTACGCCAAGAACGAGCGTGGCAAGACTTGTTATTCCGAGCGCAACAGCAAGTGAGGAATGAATCCGCACTGGTGTTGTATCGCCATCGGGCACGGGGCGCATCCACATTTCGCGAAGGATGCCTCCGTAATAACCAAATGCAACAACAGAGTTCACGCCACCGATGACAGCAAGGACATACGCCCAAGTGGTTCCGGCCGACACGAGCGACTGGAATGCGGCGAACTTGCCGAACCAACCACCAAGTGGTGGGATACCTGCGAGCGAGGCCATGAACAGTGTCATGACAGTGGCAACGCCAGGAGCGTAAGAGAAGAGCCCGCCATAGGACGAGATCTCGCCACTGCGGGTCTTGCGGGCAACGACCATGACAACGGCGAACACACCAAGGTTGGTGGCTGCGTACACGATGAGATATGTGACAACAGCGCGCAGTGCCGACTGGGCAACACCATCAACACCAGCCACTGCCAATGGCATCAGGATGAAACCACCCTGGGCGATGGAAGAGTACGCAAGCATTCGCACGATGTTTGTTTGCTTGAGAGCCATCACATTGCCGAGAGTCATTGTTGCTGCAGACAGAATCCAGAACACTGGTTGCCACACGGCGTGCGCTCCGGGGAACCCGACATAAACCACTGTCACCAGAGCAACGAACCCAGCAGCCTTTGAACCGACAGACAAGAAGGCTGTGACAGGTGTTGGGGCACCCTCGTAGGTATCAGGGGCCCACGTATGGAATGGAACAGCAGAGATCTTGAAGGCAAAACCAATCACCACGAACAACACTGCAACCGCACGAATTGCTGTCATGTCGCCAACGATGACTGCACCGATGTCTTCCAACTTTGTGGAGTTCGTGACGCCGTACAACAACGACATGCCGTAGAGCATGATTGCCGAGGCAAAAACACCGAGCAGGTAGTACTTGATGCCAGCTTCGTTGCTGCGTGAATCGCGTTTGCGCCATGCAGCGAGCATGTACGCAGGAATCGACAGGAACTCAAGCGCAACAAAGATGCTGACGAGGTCGCGGCTTGAAGCCATCATGACCATTCCCATGATGCTCGACAGCATGAGGAACCAGAATTCACCTTGGTAGTAATCACCTTCGCGAATGTGATCGGCAGCCAGAAGTACAACCACGTAGCCAGCGAGAAGGAACATGCCCTTCATCACCAGACTGAAATCATCGATCACGTATCGACCGTCGAACATGGCACGTGTGCCCGAATTATTCAACGCAAGTGTGAGCACCGGAATAAACGCACCAAGGAGGGTGAAGCTGGCAACCGGAGTGAGAATCCATTTGCGTGAATCAGCAAGGAACAGATCGAGCAACAAGAGCAGCACAATGCCACCCCCGAGAACCATCTCGGGAGCGAGAGCGTGATAGTCAATCGTTGGCGATGACCACACTGTGGTGGCGAGTGTGCTCAGCACGGGTCAGCCTCCGAATGCCTTGAGCGTGACGCCCACAGCCGGATCGAGAACCTTGAACATGAGTTGTGGGTACACACCGAACACAACGATGGCAATCAACAATGGTGTCCATGCCATCCACTCGAACTTGTTGACATCATGGATGTCTTCGTCGTGTCCGTGTCCGGTAGCGAACTCTTCGGTTGGCTCACCGAATGCGATGCGCTGGAACATCCACAACAAGTAACCGGCAGCCAACACTGTTCCGATTGCTGCGATCACCATGTAAACGCGGAACACCTCGACAGGAAGACCTGGCGCTGGGTTGTAAGCGGAAAGAATTGCGGGGAACTCACCCCAGAAACCTGCAAGGCCCGGAAGACCAAGTGAAGCCATTGCGGAGAATCCGAGAATCCAACCAAGTTTTGGCATCTGCAACAACATGCCTGAGATGCGCTTGATTTCAAGAGTGTGATAACGCTCTTTCACGCTTCCAGCAACAAAGAACAACATTCCGGTGATCAGACCGTGAGCAACCATTCCGAACATCGCTGCGTTCAT
>JBEAXB010000222.1:0-3066 GCA_041160045.1 Actinomycetota bacterium | reverse complement strand
CATCGATGTGGTGCACGCGCGGGTTCTTGATGATGTCATTCCCGATCTGGCTGATGTTCGTGGTCAACAAGCCGCGCGCGTGGCACTCGAAGTTGCGGCATCGGGGTTTCATCACATGTTGATGGTGGGGCCACCAGGTGCAGGAAAATCGATGCTTGCTCGTCGATTGCCGGGGTTGTTGCCCCGACTCACCGACGACGAAGCGTTTTCATGTGCGATGGTGCGTAGTGCTGCCGGCATGAAAGTGACTCGTCTCCTCCGTATCGCGCGCCTCATCACAGTATTTCGATGGTGGCGATGGTCGGCGGCGGTTCTGCCCACATTCGACCCGGGGAATTGAGTCTGGCTTCACACGGGGTGTTGTTCCTGGATGAGATGGGCGAGTTCGCACCCACTGTTCTTGATTCATTGCGTCAACCGTTGGAAGAGGGCGAGGTGCACATTGCGCGGGCACATGCATCAATCACAATGCCGGCGCGTTGTCTGTTGATTGCTGCCACGAATCCGTGTCCGTGCGGGGGAGCAGTCACGCTTGGTTGTTCGTGCACCGTTGGTGCCAAGCAAAGATATTTGCGACGGTTCAGTGGGCCGATTCTCGATCGATTCGACGTGCGCATCAATTTGGTGAAGCCATCAACCTCCGAGTTGACCGGCGGAACCCCGGGTGAAAGCAGTGCCACCGTTGCATCTCGTGTGAAGGAGGTGCAACGCATCAGTATCGACAGACAAGGGTGTCTCAACTCTGCGATACCAGCAGAACTGCTCGACAATGTTGCGCCGTTGTCGAACGAGGCAATGAACTGGTTGCGGCAAAAACTCGATGATGGGCGGTTGTCGGGACGTGGGTATCACCGGGTGCGGCGCGTGGCCAGAACCTTGGCAGACATGCACGGAGAGCATGAACTCATTGATTCGCGGTGGGTAGAGATGGCGTGTGGCATGCGCGTTCCGGTCATGGTCGGAACCGAGGCACGCTGATGATGACAACTCGTTATCCCTCGTGGACATATACAGCAGCGCTTGCGTCGCTGCCCTTGATTACGCCTTTGCGTTTGCGGCGATTGTTGTCTCTCGGGGATGCCTCGCGTGTGTGGGAAATGTTGCAAGCAGGCGAGCGTCCTCTCGTTGGCATCACGAATGATGTGTGGAGGGCGTGGCACGGGGTGTCGGCTTCACATGTCGTGCAGATAGCGGAGTCGTGCATCGATCATTCGATGACGGTTGTATCGGTTCGCGATGCCGCGTATCCGTCGATGTTGCTCGGCGACCCCGATGCGCCAGCTGTTCTATTCATGATGGGTGATGCGCGGGTCTTGTCACGTCGGCGTGTCGGAATCATCGGAACCCGATCTGCCACCCAGCGTGGGAAGTTCTTTGCCCGACAACTTGGCGAGGAACTCGCGATGAACGACATCTGTGTTGTTTCAGGGCTTGCTCGCGGCATCGATGTTGAAGCACACGTCGGAGCAATGGCTATTCCTCGTGATGTCGGTTGCGGACCTGCTGCCGTCGTTGCATCTGGTCTCGACGTTGTCTACCCACCTGAACACAAACGTATTTGGGGTGAGGTTGGGCGGCGCGGATTATTGATCAGCGAAGCACCGCCGGGAACAGCGCCACAACCGCATCGGTTTCCAATGCGCAATCGCGTACTGGCTGCTCTGAGCGAGGTGTTGATTGTCGTCGAATCACGCAACAAGGGAGGATCGATGATTACTGTGCGCGAGGCAATGAAACGCGACATCACAGTGATGGCGGTTCCCGGATTTCCTGGGGTTCCACCAAGTGAGGGAACAAATAGTTTGTTGCACGATGGATGTCCGCCCGTCACCGATGTGGCAGACATCTTGCTTGCATTGGGGCTCGACACCCGCGGAATGGTTCCGATATTCGAAAAGCGAATCACACCTCAAGAAAGCGAGCGGCACATCTTGGCCATCATGGGTCGAGCGCCGCACAGTCTCGATGAGATTGCCCTCTTGAGTGGAAAGACAGTCGTACAGACAGCAGTGCATCTTGGTCGGTTGGAGGCCTTGGGGTGGGTTGCGAACTCGGGTGGTTGGTGGGAGGCACTCATCACATAGAGACATGCGAGTACCGTTAGGACATGAGCGAAGCAGCCACAGTGCGTGTCCACCCCACCGGGGCAGATGCATTCGAGGTTGGTCGCTACATCAAATCTCTGCGCGTGTCCGATGCCGTGCGGGCATCGAGGAGCTTCGATGTCACCCGCGCAATCGAGTTCTTTGTCGCATCGGGATACTCAGAGCCAAAGGTCGTGTCTTTGGCGTCGGTCCAGGCTTTTGTCGACAATCTTGAGAGCACTGGCCATACCGTGGAAACTGTCGAGCAACGCGTTGCGTTGTTGACATCGTATTTCTCCTGGTACGTGCGTTCGCACAAACCAGGTCGTGGCCAAGATTCGTTCGCAAGTCCCATGGCCGCTGTATTGATTGGTCACGTGGCAACCTGCCCTGATTGCCATGCAGTGTCTGCGCGCACATTGAAAGGCGAGTGTTCGGTTCGCAATAATCGACTACCGCGTTGGTCGGTCTCTGAGTTTGAAGCATCGCTCACGGCATCGGCGGCAAATACTCGGTCTGCGTACCGTCGCGATGTGGAGTTGTTTGCCGAGTGGATGCTTGAAGTATCACCGACATCGACTCCTGCTTCGATCGAAAAAGAACACATTCGCCAATACCTTGCGCATCTGCACGATGGTGGCGCAACCTCGCGCACCATTGCCCGACGCATCGCTGCACTGCGCCGCTACTTCGGCTGGGCGATGCGCCAGGGAACCGCAACAATCGATCCGACCGAGTCGGTGCACACACCAACGGTCAAAGGAAGGTTGCCTCGCCCGCTCGATGAAGAATCTGTTGCACGCCTTGTCTCTACCGAGGATGAAGATGCTCCCGAATGGCGCCGTGCTCGTGACCGCGCGATTCTTGAGATTCTGTACGGCAGTGGACTTCGAGTATCTGAAGTGTGCTCCCTTGCATTGCAGAGTGTCTCGTCCGACAGCGCAACGCTTCGGGTCATGGGTAAGGGCTCGAAGGAACGCAT
>JBEAXB010000221.1:0-2822 GCA_041160045.1 Actinomycetota bacterium | reverse complement strand
AGAAAGAAGGCAAAGAACAACAGCAATGCCGATGACAGGAACTGCATGAGGCCCCACTGCACCAGTTCAGCCATTGATTCGATGTCGGCTGTCATTCGAGCCACGAGCACTCCGGCCTTTTCCCTGTCAAAAAAAGCCATCGACTGTTTCTGCATCTGCGAAAAGACGCGAATGCGCAAGAGACGAAGAAAACCTTCACCGGCCGAGTTGAGCGCCACATACTGCAAACGGCCAATGATGTAGGCAACGATGACAACAGCGATGTAGACAACCACTGTGATGTTCAGTGCTCGGGCATCCTTTGCACTGATACCTGCATCGATGCCATGGCGCACGAGTACGGGGCCTGCAAGCGTGCACAAAACCGT
This sequence comes from Actinomycetota bacterium, assembly GCA_041160045.1. Lineage (GTDB taxonomy): Bacteria > Actinomycetota > Acidimicrobiia > Acidimicrobiales > Ilumatobacteraceae > UBA2093. The sequence continues at coordinate 2,454 of JBEAXB010000221.1, read as the reverse complement.
GATCGTGACAAAGAACATCGCCCACAATGCTTGACGGCGAAATTCTCCAGCCATGCGAAAACTGCGCAGCAATACAACACGTGTTTGTGTGCGGTCGAGTTTCTGGTCTTCCTCAATACCACCGCGGCCACCGCCGCCTCCGCCGCCGCCACGACCTCCACCACCTGCGAGCATGCCTATTCGATCACAGTCGTTGTCATGGCAGCCAGGACGCTGCGGTATTTCTCATTTGTTTCCAGCAGTTCATGATGTGAACCGGTGGCAGAAATGACGCCATTGTCCAACAAGACCACTCTGTCGGCAAGTTCGATGGTGGCCGGACGATGAGCAATCACGAGCGTCGTGCGGCCGCGCATCACCGTTGCAAGAGCATCGCGAATTTCGTGCTCCTTGGTGGGATCCACAGCTGATGTTGCATCATCGAGAACCAGCACTCGCGGATCAGCAACGATTGCACGGGCGATTGCGATGCGCTGACGCTGTCCTCCGGAGAGCGAGTAGCCGCGTTCACCAAGGGAGGTGTTGTATTGGTCGGGCAACTGCATGATGAATTCGTGAGCACCCGCAAGTTTTGCGGCACGTTGCACCACTTCGAATTCAATAGAAGGTTTGGCAAACGCAATGTTGGCCGACACTGTGTCGTAGAAGAGCAATGTGTCTTCAAACACGACACCCACGGATCGTCGCAGTTCGGGCAGACGCAGTTCACGAATATCGATGCCGTCGAGCATGATGGCACCCGATTGCGGATCATAGAAACGAAGCAACAACCGGGCGATGGTGGACTTGCCTGAACCAGTTGCGCCAACAATCGCGACCGACTCTCCTGGTTGCACGGTGAAGTTCAAACCGTTCAGAACCTGAATGTCCGTGTGTCCGATGTCGTAACCGAATTGCACATTGTCGAATCGAATAGCACCAACAGGGTGAGCTAGGGCTGGTGCAGGCAGATGTTTCGGATGAGCGGGGTCTGCAATCGCCGGTACCACCGAGAGAATTTCGTCGATACGCACAAGAGCAGATGCGGCGCGTTGCCCCATTGCCACGGTCATGCCGATGTTGCGCATTGGCCAAATCAGCATCGTGAGGTAGGTGTTGAAAGCAACAAGCCCACCAAGAGACATGTCTCCGTTGATGACGCGATGGCCACCGAGCCCGAGAACAGCCACAAGCCCAAGGCCAGGCAGCAAATCAATGGCGGGCAAAAACCGACTGCGAATACGCGCTGCCCGCATCGATTCGCGGCGGATGTCTTCAGCCTCGGTCTCGAGTTTCGCCTGCTGCACACCTTCGGCACCGAAACCTTTGATGACGCGGATGCCAGAGACAGATTCTTCGACAACGTTTGCTAGTTGCGCCTGTTCCTGCTGCACTGCCATCACTGCAGGGTGAATCTTGTTCGAAAATGAACGGGCAGAGATGTTGATGAAGGGCAGCGGAAACAAGGACACTGCAGCAAGAATCGGATCGGAGATGAACAACACTGCAACAACACCGAACACCATCGTGACTTGCGAGGCGAAAATCGGAATGTTGACCACGAAGCCCTGCACTTGCTGCAGGTCGCTCGACGCGCGACTCATCAATTGACCGGTCTGAGCTTTGTCGTGGAAGCCCACGTGAAGTCCCTGAATCTGAGCGAACAATCTTTCGCGCAGCACTGTTTCGGTCAGGCGGCTTTCGCGAAACGCAATGAAGCGCCTCCAACCCGAAAAAACTCCGGCAACAACCGCAGCCGCAAGAATGAGCGATGTCCAGAAAAGCAATGAGCCGTTCTTTTCGATTCCTCTGTCGATGGCGAAGCGGGTGAGTTGTGGAACTGCCATCTTGCCGACGGACCACGACAGCCCGACTGCGACACCGGTGAGAAGTCCGCGTCGTTGGGCAACCAAGGTATGACGAAGGAGCTTCCAGCCCTCTTTCGTTACCCCCTTGTTTTCATTGCCCCCCATTGGCAACTACTTGTGAGCAGATGGAGACAGTGACTTCACTGCATCCCAGTAATTCAGTTCGGGATCAAAAGGCATCATTGCGAGCGACGACGTAGTGACACCATTGTCGAAGTACTGACGGATGCGATCGCGACAATATTCGGGAGAACCGTGAACGATCAACGCATCAACGACTTCATCCGGAATCGCTGCCAGCGCAGCCTTGCGGTCGCCCGCTTTCCAGTTATCCCACATGCCCTTGAGCTCGTCACCGCGGCCGAGCCATGCGTGGAACTCGGCATACACGGGAACGTTGAGATAGGCGGCAATAGCGAATCGCGCAGCTGCGCGAACAACCTCGGTGTTGGTGGAAGGACACACGAAAATGCGTGCCACGATTTCCTTTGGCACGCCCTTTGCTTCGGTGTGCACCACTTCGGCAACACGAGAGACATCTTCGGCACTCAACCAGTTGATGATTGTTCCGTCGGCTTCACGTGCAGCAAGCCGCAACATGCCCTCA
>JBEAXB010000220.1:0-3080 GCA_041160045.1 Actinomycetota bacterium | reverse complement strand
GTCGCCAAGGATTGCTCCGCCGGTGAATGGCGACGATGGGTCGATGGCAAGAACAGCGATTTCCAATTGCAATGTGCGCATGTGCGTAATCAGCGCACTGGTGAGGGTGCTCTTTCCGGCGCCAGGAGCCCCGGTGATACCCACCGTGTAACCACTACCGCTGCGTTTGTAAGCCAAGCGTCCGACTTCACGGGCGACAGTGTCACCACGTTCGAGAAGAGAAAGAACACGGGCCAAAGCTGCCCTGTCGCCTGGCCCTGTCGCCTGCACATGCGGCGTCGAAAAGTTCTTGAGGGCTGAGACTGCGACGGCTCACCTAGGCGACCTGCACGACCTCGGTTACTCCATCGATGCGATCTTTCATGATGCGCTCGATGCCAGCTTTGAGAGTTTGATCGGATGCGGGGCATGTGGTGCAAGCACCAACGAGCTCAACCGAGACAACACCGGTCTCTTCGTTGACATCGTGCAGCACAATGTCACCGCCATCGGCTTGGAGCGCCGGCCTGATGACCACAATGGTCTCTTCAACTTGCTGACGCATCGACATAGTTACAGCCTACGCTGACATCATGATCGCCCATCAAGGCGGCTGGGACGAGTTTCTCTATGCGGCCATTCCAATTGCCCTCATATTTGCTCTTCTACGGCTGGCAAATTCCAGAGCCAAGAAGCTCACACCACCAGAGGCGACTAATCAGCCTGAACCCGACTGATTGAGGCTCCAAGGGCTGACAAACGGCCCACAATGTCGTCGTAACCACGGTCGATGTGAAAGACATCGCCGATCTCGGTGATTCCGGTGGCTGCGAGCCCTGCGACGACAAGTGCCGCTCCGGCGCGAATATCTGGAGCCACCACGTTTGCTCCGACGAGATGATCAACGCCACGAACGATTGCATGATGACCATCAATGGAAATGTTGGCGCCAAGCTTGCGCAGTTCTTCGACGTAACGAAAACGACCTGGGTAGAGATTTTCTGTGACGATGCCAGCACCGTTTGCAATCGACAGCATCGCGACAACAAGCGGCTTGTAATCGGTGGCGACACCGGGGTACGGCAAAGTGGAAACGTTGACGGCTGTCAGTTTTGCGGGAGCCGTTGCAGTGATGCCATCGTCATCGATGTCGAAAGTCATTCCCATGTCGGTGAAGCGCGTGAGCATCATGCCCATGTGATGCGCGTTTGCTCGTGACACGCGGATGGAACCACCGCACATGCCAACGGCTGCGATATATGTTGCTGACTGCACACGATCGGTGACTACTTCATGGGAAACAGACTGAAGCGACGATGGCTCAACACCAATGATCGTGAGGGTATTGGAACCAATTCCTTCAATGCGGCAACCCATCTTGCGCAACATGTTGCACAAGTCGACAATCTCGGGTTCGCGTGCTGCATTGCTGATGGTTGTGACACCATCGGCCACCACTGCAGCCATCAACACATTCTCCGTTGCGCCAACACTCGGAAAATCAAAAACAATCTCGGCACCGGTGAGCCGCGCGCAACGACCAACGATTCCGTCTGGCGTGATGTCGAACTGTGCTCCCATCGCTTCGAGTCCGCGCAGATGCATATCGATTGGGCGGCCACCAAAATCGTCGCCGCCAGGAAGAGCGATATCGATCTGTCCGAAGCGACCAAGAAGTGGACCAACAAGATTCACCGAAGCGCGGATGCGGTCGGCCAACTCCAACGGTGCAACTGGGGTGATCGCCCCCGAGTTCACGATTGACAGATGCTGCCCCACTTCGCCCACTGGTGCCGGACGGCGCTCAATGCGCAACCCGACTGCGCTCAGCAAATCGGCCATGATGGCGACGTCTTCAATAATTGGGACATTTGTGAGCAGGTAGGTGCCGTCTGCGAGCAAAGTGGCTGCCATCAGTTTCAAGACGGAGTTCTTGGCGCCTGGAACCACGACTTCGCCCGACAATGGCCCACTTTGAGCAGCAACGATGACGTCGTTGTGTTCGATGAAGGAGCCGTCTGACATAGGTATCAGTATGCTCCCGCCGTGCCCCCGAACGGTAGGAATTCCCTCTTACACATGCCCAGATGGGCCCAACCAAGCTCCTCTCTGACGCCGCGCCAGCGCAGAATCATGATCCTGGTCGGTCTTGCCTCGATGTCTGCTGCATTCACGAACACCTTGTTCACCCAAACCGTCGCTTTTGCCGCCGACGAATTCAACATCTCGCAATCAGGTCAGGGAATCGGCGCCGCAATCGTGCGATTCGGCATCATCATTTGTCTGCCACTTGTTGCAATTGCCGACAGGCACGGACGACGACCAATGATGATCGCCCTTGCATGGGCAGCGCCCATCATCTCGGCATTTGGCGCGATTGCACCCTCGTATTCGTTCCTGGTTGCAACTCAAGCAATTGGTCGACCACTCGGGCTCACACTCGACATCTTGATTGCAGTTGTTGCAATCGAAGAGATGCCACGCAACGGACGCGCATACGCAACTGGCGTTCTTGCACTTCTCAGTGGTGTTGGTGGCGGAGTCGCGGTGGCTTCGTTGCCCCTGGCAGATCTCGGCATCACTGCATGGCGACTCGTGTACCTCGTTGGTCTCGTATGGATCATTGTTGCCATCGCGCTCATGCGTTGGTTGCCCGAGTCACAACGTTTTGAAAAACATGTCTCCATTCCGCTCGAACAACGAATGAAATCCTTGGCCGTGATGCGCAAAAATCTTGGCCGCATCTGCTCGGTTGTTTTCCTCACGAATCTCTACATCGCCACGGCTTCCATCTTTCAGAACCGGTACCTCAAGGACGATCGCGGATACTCAGCAGCCCTCGTTGCAATCTTCACCGTGGTGACATCCTCCCCCGCATCGCTTGGTCTGATTCTTGGCGGGCGTATTGCGGACGAACGCGGCCGTCGCATCCTCGGCACCCTTTTGGTGCCAATTGGGGCCTTTTTATTGGCTCTTTCGTTCTCGGTGTCTGGCCCTCTCATGTGGATCGTGGCGATTCTCGGCGGGTTTGCCTTCGGTCTGTCGTATCCGGCTCTCGCGGTGTATCGCGGCGAGTTGTTCCCCACCGGCGTGCGCGGACT
>JBEAXB010000219.1:0-2826 GCA_041160045.1 Actinomycetota bacterium | reverse complement strand
GTGACAACGGCAACGCGACGAGTGCCCTTCGGCAACATCTGATGTGCTCGATCAAGAACACCATGCCCAACAACAACCGTGTACGAACGATCACCGAGGTCTACCTGAACGTCAACTGAATCGGTCATTTCCCTGCCTGCTTCTGATCTTCGTCGAGCGCATCAATCAATAGTTCGACAACGGATTCAACACTGCGATCGGAGACATCGATGACCACATCGGCTACCGATGCATACAAAGGTCCCCGCTCGTCAGCCATGCGTACCAAGGTACCTGCGCGATCATCATCAAGAAGGGGACGATGAACGCCTTTCGCAGTACGTTGCGCCAGAACATCCGGGTTGGCATGGAGCCAGACGACCACTGCCCGCCCACTGTTACGAGCATTGTCGAGCAATTGACGATTCTCGTTGCGCAAGACGACTCCGCCTGCGCCCGCGATCACCGAACGCGAAGGACGTGCGAGACATTCTGCCAACATCTCAGATTCAAGATCACGAAAGGCTTCTTCGCCCGAATCAGCGAATATTTCCCGCACGCTCCTGCCATTGCGCGACTCGATCATCTTGTCGGTGTCCAACACTTCGCAATGAAGGTGCTCGGCGAGCAGACGCGCAGTGGTTGTTTTTCCTGTGCCCATGAGTCCGACTAGGACAATGTGGGCTGGAGCGGTGGTCACGACTCCAGTGTCGCCCGAAATGAGGTTGCATTGCGAACGAATTCTGACAACGAGTCTCCGCCGAATTTGCGTTGGGCCTCTGCTGCAAGAACAAGAGCCACCATGGTCTCGACAATCACACCGAGCGCCGGCACAGCCGTGACATCGGTGCGTTCCTTGAAACTCACTGTTTCTTCCTTGGTCACGGTGTCGACAGTCTTCAATGTGGGTCGATTCAGTGTGGCAAGTGGCTTCATGGCTGCACGCACGATGAGTGGCTCGCCTGTTGTGATGCCGCCTTCTGTGCCGCCGGAGCGATGACCCTCTCGGGCATAACGATGCTCGACTGCGTCCCAGATGATTGGGTCGTGAGCCTGGCTGCCGCGCAGGCCTGCTACTTCGAATCCGTCACCAATCTCGACACCTTTGACGGCTTGAATGCTCATCACAGCTTGTGCGAGCAATGCATCAATCTTGCGGTCCCAATGAACATGACTTCCGAGACCGATGGGAACTCCGTACGCAATCACTTCGACAATTCCGCCGAGCGAGTCACCCTCGCGAGCTGCGCCCTTGATTGCAGTGATCATTGCTTCTTCAGCTGCCGGGTTGAAACAACGCACTTCAGAGGCATCAATTGCTGCAAGGTCGGACATGAGTGGCAGCGACAGCACAGGAGCTTTCGCATCCCCCATCTGTACGACATGACTAAGAACTCCGACACCGAGATGCGACAACAACTGCTTGGCAAGTGCACCGGCGGCAACACGCGCTGCTGTCTCGCGTGCACTTGCACGCTCGAGCACATCGCGGGCATCGTTGAACCCGTACTTCTGCATTCCGACAAGATCGGCATGGCCTGGTCGTGGCTGTGTCAGAGGAACTTCAGTGTGACCTGGCTCTGGTGACATCTCTGCATGCCATTTGTCGGAGCGAAACCATTCGGAGTTCTGAATCTCGATGCAGACCGGCGAGCCGAGAGTGCGCCCATGACGCACGCCGCCCACCAAAGTGACGCGATCTTCTTCGAAACGTTGGCGCGGACCGCGACCATACCCAAGACGACGGCGAGCAAGCTCGCTTTCGATGTCTGAAGCAAGAATGGGGACGCCAGCAGGCAGACCCTCGACAATAACGGTGAGGGCGCGACCATGAGATTCGCCAGCTGTGAGGTACCTGAGCACCCTTAGAGACTACTTGTGGCGGCGTGAGAGTTCTTGTTCCGCAGCGACTCGCATCGAATCTGCGGACGGATTCTCGCCAAACCAGAGCATCTGTTGGTGACGAGCCTGTTGGATCAACATCCACAAACCGTCGACGACGGTGGCGCCAGTGCCACGGGCAGCGGCCAACAGTGCGGTCTCCATCGGTGAATACACCGCATCGAGAACGACGAGACCAGAATGAAGATGAGACGCACTAATCGGCATTTCTGATGAATTCATTCCGACAGACGTTGCGTTGACGAGAATCGAAGCGCCCTCCACATCGGCTTCGGTGCCCACACGAATGGTTCCGCGCGCACCAAGCGCCGACACTGCAGCCACCAACTCTGACGCACGTTCGACCGTACGGTTGACAACGACGACATGTGCACCGCGGCGCACGAGGCTGAGCGCAATCGATCGCGCCGTGCCGCCAGCACCAAGGACCACTGCAACAGCGTCATGAAGATTTGTGTGACCCTCTTCGGTGAGCGCATCACAGCACCCTTCACCATCGGTGTTGTGGCCAACCAGACCAGATGGCGACACCGCAACGCAGTTGACGGCATTCAGAAAGCGGGCATCGGGGCTCAACTCGTCGAGATGAGAGATGATTACTTCTTTGAGCGGCATGGTCACCGACAGACCAACGACACCCCGAGCTGTGAGCTCAGCGAGAACAGTTGCAAGATCCTCGGGTGTGCAGTCGATTGCCGTGTACTTCCCAGAGCGACCAGCCGAGACAAACGCGGCAGAGTGAATGGCAGGTGACAGAGAATGCGTCACCGGACTGCCGATGACAGCGGCAATCAATGGTGCATCAGTTGTCACGGCAGAACTCCGGCGACCCGAGCCTTTTCGATATTGACGAGATGCTGGTCGTACGTGGTGGCAAAAACATGACGTCCTGCTGAGTCTGCAAGGACGTAATACAAGTACTCACATTTTGTACCGGCAACGAGG
>JBEAXB010000218.1:0-2833 GCA_041160045.1 Actinomycetota bacterium | reverse complement strand
CTTGCACCGGGCACGCAAACACAAGAAGAACTGATTGCTGGCATCGAAGAGGGCGTACTGATTCAGAGCGTGCAGGGTTTGCACTCTGGTGTCAACCCGATTTCGGGCGATTTCTCGACTGGTGCATCGGGCCTCATGATTCGCAATGGCAAAACCGCAGAACCGATTCGTGAGTTCACGATTGCTTCCACCTTGCAGCGCATGCTGCTCGATGTGCAGGCAGTTGGCTGCGATGTGGATTGGTTGCCGATGCGTGCAGCCGGATTGTCGCTCGTGATTGCCGATGTCACGATGAGCGGGGCGTAGGTAACCGTGGCTGTTGCGGCCGCGGCTGCAATTGAACGGCATGCGCATCTTGCGCAGCCATGCCGCGACGGTTTTATTCGTGTCGACCTGCATTCGCACACGATGTTCTCTGGTGATTCCACCACGACACTTGATGAAATAGCCGAGTCTGTCGAGGAAGCGGGCATCGATGTGTTGTGCGTGACCGATCACAATGCCATCGAAGGCGCCGTGCGACTGAAGCGCGCACTCGAAGGCGACAACGTGTGTCGCGTGGTGGTGGGCGAAGAAGTGCGTACGCACACCGGCGAAATCATCGGGTTGTTTCTCACCGAGCGGATTGCCTTTGGTGCAAACGCGATTGATACCGCGCAGCAGATTCGGGCACAAGGTGCCGTGATGTATGTGCCGCACCCATTCGACCCGATGCGGCGCAACCTCACCGAGGATTCATTGATCGAGCTCACTGGTCTTGGCCTTGTTGATGCAATCGAAGCTCATAACTCGAAGACATCGTTGCAATCGTTGAACAAACGTGCCCGCGAATTTGGCGAGGCGCACGGGCTGGCACTCGGCGCCGGCAGCGATGCACACGTGCCGCATGCATTGGGCAGTGGGTACGTGGAAATGCCTGATTTTGATGGGCCGACAGAGTTCCTCGCGAAATTACGCGACGGACACTTGGTGGGTCACCACTGGGACGAGCATCGCCCATGGAGTGCGCGCATCATCCCGTCGGTGGGCGAGACCTATTAGCGATTAGCGGTTGAGCAGAACAGGAATGTTGCGGGGACCGCGCACCTGGCCATTTGCCCATGTTGTTTTCTTCGTGTCGTCGAGTGAGTAATTCGGAAAGGCGCGAAGCCATTCTTGGAATGCCACCAACATCTCGAGACGAGCAAGGTTCGAACCTGCACAACGATGAATGCCAAGACCAAATGCAACATGGCGGTTGTTCTCGCGGTCGAGTTTGAAGATGTGTGCATCTTCGAATGCTGCGGGGTCGTGGTTTGCTGCAGGGAATGTGACGAGTGTTTGGTCGCCGGCATGCATGGGGCAACCAGCAATCGTGACATCTTCGACAACTTTGCGAGCCATGGTGACGGGCGCATAAAAGCGGAGAACTTCTTCGTTTGCTGTTTGCCACAACAGATCATCGTTCGGAACGGCAATGAGGCGTTGTACTTCGTCGTTGTGTTGGGCGAAGTGCCAGAGGCCAGAGCCAATGGCGCTCCAGGTGGTGTCGATTCCGGCAACGATTTGCAGACGGATGTAGCCGACCTTGATATCCCACGCAACATCGACGCCGTCGATTTGTGCATTGGCGACCACGGTGAGCAGGTCGTCTTTCGGGTTCTTCAATCGATCTTCAAGAATGGCACTGATGTACTGCGTCATTTCGATCATGACCTGCATACGAATGGTGTTATCACGCGGGGCCAATTGGAATGTGCGGTAGATCCAGTCGCGAAAGAGATCAGCATCTTCTTCGGGCAAGCCGGTGATGATGCAGATGCCGTGCACCGGAATATTTTGTGAATACTTCACTGCTGCGTCGGCTGCATCGAGGCCATCGAGATCTGCAATGAGTGAGCGGCAGTAATTGCGCATCTCTTCTTCGATTGATGCGATTGCCTTCGGGTTGAAGGCGGGAAGAATCAGGCGGCGATGACCAAGGTGATCTGGCGGATCAGAAGTGATTGGTGGGGCCGCAGAGCGTGGGGCATCGGGGCGACCAACGTTGACCCAGATGGATGAGAAGTGTTCCGTGTCGTTTGCAATGTCGCGCACGGCTTCCATGGTGACGGGCATGAATGCACGGCCGTAGCGCTCGGTGCTGGCCACTGGGCACTGCTCGCGCACTTCGTTCCAGATGTCGATGGCGTTTTCGCCCCAGCCGTCGTCGAGCCAATCCCAGTCGTTCACCCAGTCGCGAACTTGTGGCATTTCTACTGAATTTTCTGCCCCGTATGCCATGACAATCTCCGATTAGTTGGTGTGCCCAAATAATAGCCACTGAAAGTGACGCCCGACACAGTGACGATTAGTCAGCGAGCTATCGGCCAGCAAGCACAATGCCAGCAATGCCTGTGCGGGTGGCCGTGGCAACAACGGCAGCCGATTCAGCAGGAACCGCAATGGTGATGCCCTGGCTCGGTGACACCTCAATCACAAGGGCATTCGGGGCAATCACCTGATCGGCCGCGATGACATCGACCCGGTCTCCTGATGCCACCTGAGGGGCAATCAGATCTGCGGGTAACGCAACTCCTCGCCAGCCGTCGGGGAGATCGATGCGGGCTCCGTCGACGCTGATCATCGATGCGGTGATCGGGGTGGCTGTGCGCAGAGCGGTGCGCAGGCGGGCACCAGTGGGAATGGTGCGCAGTGCATCATCGGCAACAACAGCGAGCGGCAATTCAACGAGGCGTGTGTTTTTCTTCGTGAGTGTTTCGTTTGCCGCTATGGAAGAGGATGCAACAAGAACAAAGGTGTTGCTGGCCCACTGGCGTTGGTGATGTCGGGCCGATTGCAATGCGTAGGTGAC